>NZ_JAIUKC010000244.1:0-7119 GCF_020177435.1 Saccharopolyspora sp. 7B
GTCGTCGGGATCATCGGGATCGTCGTCGTCGTCCTCCGGTTCCGGCGGTGGCAGGTCGGCGGGCGCCGAGGTGGCGACGACCGGCGGCGTCGCCGGCCTGCTGGGGGCGGGCCCGACCAGGTCGCCGACGCGCACCTCGGCAGGCACCTGCGGGGCGCGCGGGCCGTTGCTCAGCGCGTAGCCCAGCAGCACCGCGGTGATCGGCAGCGCGAGCGCGGCGATGAGCAGCGGCAACCTCTTCACCGGCCTCATGCCCGCATCGTCGCCGCCTTCCTGGCCCCGGAGGATGAGAAGGGCATGAGAACTTTCTCATGCGGGGGCGCCGGAGGTTGCGCGGATCCCGCGCCTGGCGGCACCGCCCAGCGGCTAGCCTGCACCACGAACGGGTGCCGCCGCGATCGCGGACCGGCACGGGTACTGGGGCCGAGGGCAGGCGCGATGGGTGAAGACGGCGACCGGCTGATCGACTGGACCGGGGAGCGCTGCGTGCCCTGGGCCGACGACGTCCAGGTGATCTACGAGCACTACCACCGGTACGCCCTGGCGGCCCGGTTCGTCCGCGGCAAGCGGGTGCTGGACCTGGCGTGCGGCGAGGGCTACGGGGCCGCGCTGCTGGCCGCCGAGGGCGCGGAGGTCGTGGGCCTCGACGTCGACCCGGCGACCGTGGAGCACGCCACCCGGAGCTACGGCTCCCGCGACGTCTCGTTCCGCACCGGCTCGATCACCGACCCGGACGTGCTGGCCGATGAGAAGCCGTTCGACGTGGTGGTGTGCTTCGAGGCGATCGAGCACGTCGCCGAGCACGACGCGGTGCTCGCCCTCGTCCGGTCCCGCCTCGGACCGGGCGGGTTGTTCCTGGTCAGCACCCCGGACACGGACGTCTACCAGCACGAGCACGGCAACGACAACCCGTTCCACGTCAAGGAGCTCACCGGCCCCGAGTTCGAGTCGCTGTTGGAGGGCGCGTTCCGGCACGTGGCGGTGCTGCGGCAGAACGCGGCGGTCGGCTCGGTGCTGACCCCCGCCGACCCGGGCGACCCGGACACCGCGATCGAAGGCGTCCGGTTGCAGACGCTGCACCAGGACGGGTCGGGCGCGTGGTCGGTGCGCCAGGGCCTGCCGCACACCTACCTGCTGGGGGTGACCTCGGACCGGCCGTTGCCGAAGCTGCCCGCCGCGGCGGTGCTGCTGGACGACGAGCTCACCCTGGCCCGCCGGGCCGGGCAGGCCGACGTGCGGCCGATCATCGAGCAGCGCGACGAGGCGGTAGCCGACGTCGCGAAGCTCAACGAGCACTACCAGCGCAGCCGCGCGGAAGCCGAGGAGCTCAAGGGCGCGGTCGCCCGGCTGGAGGAGCTGCGCCGCGCCGAGGAGTCCCGCGCCGACGAGCAGGTCCACGAGCAGCAGCGGCTGCGCACCGAGCTCGAAGCGGGCCTGGAGCAGGCCCGGCTCGGCGCCGACCGGGACGCGGCGCGCATCGAGTGGCTCCGCGACACCGTCACCCGCCTGGAGCAGCGCACCGCGGAGGCCGAGCGCACCGCCGCCGAGCTCGCCGAGCGCAACGCCGAGCTCGTCGCGCAGAACTCGGCGCTGGTGCAGCGCGCCGTCCGCAAGTACCGCACCGTCGTCGAGCGCGTCGCGCCCCGCGGCACCGCCCGCCGCGACGTCTACGAGCTCGCCCTCGGCAGGCAGCCCGGCGCGGTCGCGGCCGAGCAGGCGCCCGAGACGGGCCCGGTCGCGGTGCCGCGCAGCGACGACCCGGTGGTCAGCGTGATCGTCCCGGTGCACGGCAAGTGGCCCTACACCCGGCAGTGCCTGCGGTTCCTCGGCGGGCACCTGGTGTCGGTGCCGTTCGAGGTGATCGTGGTGGACGACGCCTCCCCGGACGACAGCGCGGTGCGGCTCGCGGAGTGCGAGGGCGTCCGGCTGGTGCGCGCCGAGCGGAACCTCGGGTTCATCGGCGCCTGCAACCTCGGCGCGCAGCACGCGCGCGGCAGGCACCTGTTCTTCCTCAACAACGACGCCGAGGTCACCGAGTCCTGGCTGGACCTGCTCGTGTCCACGATGGACTCCGACGAGCGGATCGGGCTGGTCGGCGCGAAGCTCGTCTACCCGGACGGCCGCCTGCAGGAGTGCGGCGGCATCGTCTGGGCCGACGGCACCGGCTGGAACCTGGGGCGCAACGGGGAACCGAACGCCTCCGAGCACAACGTGCTGCGCGACGTGGACTACTGCTCCGGCGCGGCGATCCTGGTGCGCGCCGAGGTGTTCCACCAGGTCGGCGGCTTCGACACCCGCTTCGCGCCCGCCTACTACGAGGACACCGACCTGGCGTTCGCGGTGCGCGCCGCCGGCTACCGCACCGTGGTGCAGCCGAAGGCCGTGGTGGTGCACCACGAAGGCGTCTCCAACGGCACCGACCTGTCCACCGGGGTGAAGCGGCACCAGGAGCTGAACCGCCAGGTGTTCGTGGACAAGTGGCGGGAGGTCCTCGCCGACCACCTGCCGGAGGCCTCGCCGCGGAACCTGTGGCTGGCCCGGCAGCGCGGCGCCCGCGGGCACCACGGGCCGATCGTGCTGGTGAAGGACCACCAGGTGCCGCGCCCCGACTTCGACTCCGGTTCGGTGCGGATCCGCCGCGTGCTGGAGCAGTTCGTGGAGCTCGGCGCGCGGGTCGTGTTCTTCCCCGGCAACCACGCGAAGCTGGAGCCCTACACCACCGAGCTGCAGCAGGCCGGGGTGACGGTGCTGCCGGAACCCGAGCTGCAGCAGGCGTTCCTCGTCGAGGCGGGCTCCGAGATCTCGCTGGCCGTGCTGTCCCGCCCGCAGGTCGCGTGGAGCCTGGTGGAGGAGCTGCGGACCCGCGCGCCGCAGGCCGTGCTCGCCTACGACACCGTGGACGTGCACTTCCTCCGGTTGCAGCGGCAGGCCGCGCTGGCCGAGGAGCAGGGCGAGCCGGACGTGGCGAAGGCGTTGCTGCGCAAGGCGTTCGCGTCCCGCGAGATGGAGCTCGGCCTGGTCCGCTCCTGCGACGTGACGCTGGTGGTGTCGGAGGCCGAGCAGCAGCTGCTCGGCGAGCTGGTGCCGGACGCCGACGTGCGGGTTCTGTCCAACGTGCACGACGTCCGCGACGGCACCGAGTTCCCGCACGGCCGCCGCGACGTGCTGTTCGTCGGCAGCTTCGACCACCCGCCGAACCGGGACGCCGCGGAGTGGGCGGCCGCGGAGGTGCTGCCGCTGGTGCGCGAGCGGTGCCCCGACGCGGTGCTGCACGTCGTCGGCTCCAACCCGACCGAGGAGGTGCTGGCGCTCGCCGGGGACGGCGTCGAGGTGCACGGCTGGGTGCCGGACCTCGCCGCGCTGTACGAGCGCAGCCGGGTCGTGCTGGCGCCGCTGCGCTTCGGCGCGGGCGTGAAGGGCAAGGTGGGGGAGGCCCTCGGGCTGGGTGTGCCGGTGGTGGGCACCACGCTGGCGATGGAGGGCATGCATCTGGATCCGGAGCAGGACGTGCTCGTCGCGGACGACGCTGCGGGGCTGGCGGCGGCCGTGGTCCGGCTGCTCACCGAGGACGCCACCTGGTCGCGGCTGTCCGCGGCGGGCAAGGCGGGCATCGCCGCCCAGTTCGGCCCGGACGTATCCCGAGCAGCGATCGCGAAACTCCTCGATGCGGAGCTGTGAACTCGGTTTGCGCCGTGGTGGGGTGGCGGAACCTCAGCGGGAATCCCGCTGAGAACCCGCGGGTGGTCCGGTTGCTCGGGTGGTCGCTGCTCAGCGGCTTCGCCACTGACAGGACATGGCCGAGAACCGCGACGCGGGTTCAACGCCGGGCGGTGAGGTTCCGTTCCGCTACCTCGGTGCTGCGCGGGGCGGGTCGGCGGACGGGGCAGCGGCATCGACGTGGAACGGCCCGCCCCCCCCGGGGGGGGGGGGGGGGGGGGGTTGGGGGGGGGGGGGCCGCGCCCCCCCGGGGCCCCCCCCCCCCCCCCGGGGGTGGGGGGGCCGTCGGTGTTCGGGAGCCGTCAGTCGCGGACGGTCGGCGGCGTCTGCGCGAGCTGCTGGTCCAGCAGCGCCTTGAACGCGGTCTGCGCGGCCGCCTTGTCCGGCGCGTTCACGTCCACGATGATCGCCCAGCCGTGCGCCACGTAGGCGGTGCGGTACACGCCGCCGCCGGTCGTCATGACCTCCACGCCCCGGTACGACAGGTCCTCGTCCGCGGCGAGGCCCTGCTGGTCGTCCAGGTAGGCCTCCGCGACCGACTGCGCCGCGGTCTGGTCGGGCATCCGCACCGCGATCAGCACCGAGGTGGCGGCACCGTCGCTGCGGCTGAAGAACGCGTCGATCAGCCCGCCCTGCAGCGCGGCGGCGCGCACCGGGTCCCGCAGCACTCCGGACTTGGGGCTGTTCTCCAGCGCCGCGCGGTCCAGCGGACCGTTGTACGGGTGCGGCTGGCCCGGCGGCACGGCCACCAGGACCTCGGGGGTGGCGGCCGGCGCGGGCTTCGGCGCGGGCGGTTCCGGCAGCGGCTCGCTGGTGGGCACCGGCGGCGCCTGCTGCTCGGTGGGGCGCTGGGGTTCCGCCTGGTCGTCACCGGAGGTGAAGTAGAAGACCCCGGCGACGATGACGCCCACGAGCAGCACCGCGCCGAGCGCGATGCCCGCGATGGTCTTGCCCTTCGAACCGCCGTCGCCGACCTCGAAGACCTCTGGGCCCTGCCGCATCCAGCTGGTGTCGCCGTGCTCGGGGGCCGACGGCTGCTCCGGTTCGCCCCACGGGGAGGCCTTCTCACCGGTGTTCCACCCGGGCTGCTGGTTCCAGCCGGGCTGCTGCTGGCCGGCCCACGGCTGCTGCTGGCCGACGTTGACGACCTGGGTGCTCTCCGACTGCTGCGCCATCGGGTTCGGCACGACCTGCGTGGACTCGTTCGACGGCTGCGGTTGCTGCTGGGCGGCCTGCGCGCCCTGCGCCGCGGCGGCGCCCCAGTTGAACGCGGGCGGGAACGGGCTCTGCTGACCACTTTGCGGGGTCCCCTGTTGGGGGAAGCCAACCGGAGGGCGTGCCGGGCTGCTGCTGCGGGAGGTCGCCGGATGCGGGTCCGGATTGCCCGCCCTGCGACCTACCGATCAGCGCGTCCCGCCGGGAGCGGTACTCCTCGGCGGAGATCCTGCCTGCCGCGAGTTCGGCGTCGAGGTTGTGCAGCTCGTCTTGCCAGGTCACCGATGCGCCCTTTCCGGTTTTCACGAGTCGCTGCCGATGTGCGATCGATCGTCATTTTGCACCCCCAGGAGTGCGCGCGATGCACCGGCCGGATAACGATCCGCCCGGCGTGAGCAACCGCGCGCGGTCGCGCTCGTCGAAACGCGCGTCGAGATCGCGGTGCCACCGGATACGCTACTCGGCGTCGAGGCTGGGATCGACGGTGACATCGCGGGGGTGAAACGGATGGGCACGCAGCGTGTCGACCACGCCCATCCGGAGCGGTTCGCCGAGCCCTCGCACGGTTTCGCCTGGATCCGCATGATCGGTGCGCTGGTCGTGATCTACGGGCACAGCTCGCCGCTGGTCGGAACGGGAGAACTGTTCCCGCCGGAATGGCCGGTGCAGCCCGACGAGGGCGTGCTCATGGGTTTCTTCGCGATGAGCGGATTCCAGATCACCGAGAGCTGGGTGCGCGATCCGCACCCGCTCCGGTTCGCCGCGAAGCGGGTGCTGCGGCTGTGGCCGCCGATGCTGGCGGTGACCCTCGGGATGGCGCTGATCGTCGGCCCGCTGGTGACGACGCTGCCGGTGCGCGAGTACTTCGCCGCGCACGACACCTGGGGCTACGTCGTCAACAACGCCGGGATGCTGACGCTGCAGCACACCCTCCCCGGCGTGTTCACCGCGAACCCGTGGCCGGACGCGGTGAACGGTTCGCTGTGGACGCTGCCGATGGAGCTGCTCGCCTACGGCGGGTTGTACGCGCTGCTGCTCCTGGGCGCGGCGAAGCAGCGGTGGCGCTGGCTGGCGGTCGCGGCGCTGGTCGCGCTGGTGGTGTGGGACCGGCACCTGGAGCAGATCCCGGGCGCGGAGTCGGGCGGTGCGCTGCTGAGCGTCCCGGTCGAGTCGCTGGTGGCGTTCCTGGTGGCGTTCGCGCTGGGCGTGGTGCTGAACCTGTACCGCGTCCCGTTGTCGCCGACGGCCGCGCTCGCGGGCCTGGTGGTGCTGGCGGCGATGCCGAACAGCATCGCGGCGTCGTTCCTGATGACCTTCGTGGCGAGCTACGCGGTGGTGGTGGCGGGGCACTTCTGGCCGTCGCGGCTGACGGTGCCCGGCTGGTTCGTCAACGGCAGCTACGGCGTGTACGTGTGGGGCTTCCCGGTGCAGCAGCTGCTGGCGATGGCGGGGATCGCGAACCAGTACGTGATGCTGCTGTGCGCGGCGCCGATCGCGTACGTGCTGGGCACGGCGTCCTGGGTGTTCGTCGAGGACCCGACGATGAAGCTGCGCCGCTACGTGGCGCCGGACCGGCCCGCCCGCGCCGCCGAGCAGCGCCCGCGGGACGGCCGGGAGGACGGCTGGGCGGACGAGGACGGCTGGGCGGACGAGGACGACCGGGACGGCTGGGACGACGAGGACGGCTGGGACGACCGGGAGGACTGGTCGGACGAGGACCGCGACGACCGCGAGCGCTGGGACGACCGCGACGACCGCGAACGCTGGGACGGGCACGACGACCGGTACGACCACCGGGAGAGTGGGCACCGGGCGCGTGGTGACGACCTGGGCCGCGCGGATCGGGACGGCCGCGCCGTGCTCGCCGCCCACCCGGCCCACGCCGAGCGCGACGACCTCGACCCCCGGTTCGAGCGGGCCGCCGCGCCCGCCGGCCCGCCGGAGCAGACCCGACACCGGGCCGACCCGCCGACCCACCGCGCCGAACCCGTCCGGCCCGAACCGGCCAGGCCCGAACCCGTCCGGCCCGAACCGGCCAGGCCCGAACCCGGCAGGCCTGAACCCGGCAGGCCTGAACCCGGCAGGCCTGAACCCGGCAGGCCTGAACTCGGCAGGCCTGAACCCGGCAGGCCTGAACTCGGCAGGCCTGAACCCGGCAGGCCTGAACTCGGCAGGCCCGAACCCGGC
>NZ_JAIUKC010000245.1:0-6179 GCF_020177435.1 Saccharopolyspora sp. 7B
GTGCCGGGGAGGGGAGTACGGGGGACGGCAGACGGCGCAGTGGTCCTGGCGAGCGGGAGGATCCTTGCCGGGGCAAGCGGAAAAGCGTTGGCGGGGCTCGGTTCCGGGCAGCACGACCTCCGTCCGAACGCGACCGGCGAGCGTCGGCGCACCGCCGCAGCATGGACGTCACTCCCGGTAATCGGCGGCCCCGCCGCGGCAACGCACCGTTTCGTGCAGGTAGACCGCACGATCAGGTAGCGATCACCACCGCGCGCGACACCCGGTGCGGCCCGCCACGGCGCCCGCGCCCACGGACGTTCCCCTCGATGGCAGAGCGATGTGCGCTGAAGCACGCCGGAACGGCGGCACCCGCTCACGCTGCGCCACAACGGATGGTCCACTCGGACCAGCCCATTGCAACCACAGTGGACAGAGAGGCCGACCATTGTGGACAGCCTGCGAGGGCCGTGGCACGGTGGATTCGTGACTGAGCTGAACTCGACATCCGCCGCACTGCTGGGGCTGCTGCACGACGGCCCGAAGACCGGGGGGCAGCTCGTCGCTGCCGCCACCGAACGATTCGGTGGATTCTTCAGCGTGACCCGCAGCCAGGTGTACCGGGAACTTCCCGCGCTCACCGAATCCGGGCTGCTGCGCCTCGGCAAGCAAGGACCGCGCTCCAGCCAGCAGTACGCGATCACCGCCGCCGGCAAGCGCGCCTTCAAGTCGTGGTTGAACACCGAACCCGGCCCGGACAACGTGCGCAGCCCGCTGATCCTGCGGCTCGTCCACGCCGGATCGCTCACGCCCAAGCAGCGCGCCGCCCTCGTCGAATCCGCCCGCGAGCAGTACACCGCCCGGCTCGACGAAGCGAAGAACGCCGCCAAGGCCGCCACCGACCCCTACGAGAAGGCCGCGGCCGACTTCACCGTCGCCCACAACCGGGCCATCGTGAAGCTGCTCGACAGCATTCCGGAATGAGCACTGGGGAATGATCCGGAACCCCGCCCGCGAGCGCCACCGCAGCCCTGGGCGGGGACACCGGTGCCGACCGGGGCCGTCCTCGTGGGAAGCCGCCCGCCGGTGAAGTACCCTCGAACACTGTGAATCCCGACGTCGCCGCAGATATCAAGGACCTGTCCACCACGCTCGAAGGCATCGAGAGCGTCATGGGCCTAGACGAGTTGCGGGCGAAGATCGCCGAACTCGAAACCGAAGCGGCCAAGCCGAACCTGTGGGACGACGTCGAGTACGCGCAGAAGATCAGCAGCCAGCTGGTGCACCGGCAGGCCGAACTGCGCAAGATCAGCGACTTGCGGCAGCGGGTCGAGGACGTCGAAGTCCTCTACGAGCTCAGCGAGGACGAAGGCGACCAGGCCGGGCTCGACGAGGCCGACGAGGAGCGCAAGCGGCTCAAGAAGGAGCTCGACGCCCTCGAAGTCCGCACCCTGCTCTCCGGCGAGTACGACGAGCGGGAAGCCGTCGTCACCGTCCGCGCCGAAGCGGGCGGCATCGACGCCGCCGACTTCGCCGAGATGCTCATGCGGATGTACGTGCGCTGGTCCGAACGCCACGAATACCCCGTCGAGGTCTACGACACCTCCTACGCGGAAGAAGCCGGCGTCAAGTCCGCCACCTTCCGCATCAACGCCCCCTACGCCTACGGCACGCTGTCCGTCGAGCAGGGCACCCACCGGCTGGTGCGGATCTCGCCGTTCGACAACCAGGGCCGCAGGCAGACCTCCTTCGCCGGCGTCGAAGTCCTCCCCGTCGTGGAGGAGACCGACCACGTGGAGATCCCGGAGAAGGACATCCGCGTCGACGTGTTCCGCTCCTCCGGTCCCGGCGGGCAGAGCGTCAACACCACCGACTCCGCCGTGCGCATCACGCACATCCCCACCGGCATCGTGGTGTCCTGCCAGAACGAGAAGTCGCAGCTGCAGAACAAGGCGGCCGCGCTGCGCGTGCTCCAGTCCAAGCTGCTCGCCCGCAAGCGGGAGGAGGAGCGCGCCGAGCTCAACGCGCTCAAGGACAGCGGCTCCAGCTGGGGCAACCAGATGCGCTCCTACGTGCTGCACCCGTACCAGATGGTCAAGGACCTGCGCACCGAGTTCGAGGTCGGCAACCCGGACGCCGTGCTCGACGGCCAGATCGACGGGTTCCTCGAAGCGGGCATCCGCTGGCGCCGCCAGCAGGACTCCGCGGCCTGAGGCCGCCGGGCGGACCGCGACGCGTGCCGCCCGCACGGGTGAGGGCGTTGCTCCGTCCGGAAGCTGCGGTGCGTGAGCTGATCACGAGCTGACCAGCGGAGATGGACCCGGTACCGGCGCTCCTGGTGACTGGTCCGGGTGAGCGCCGGTCCCCCGAAAGGTCGCAGGTAAACTCACGCCCCGTGATCCGGCTTGAGCACGTGTCCAAGGGATACAAGACCTCGACCCGTCCCGCGCTCGACGACGTCTCGGTGAGCGTCGGCAAGGGCGAATTCGTGTTCCTCATCGGCCCTTCCGGCTCGGGGAAGTCCACGTTCCTGCGGCTGCTGCTCCGCGAGGACGTGCCCACCCGAGGCCGGGTGTTCGTGGCCGACTGGAACGTCGCGAAGCTACCGCGACGACGGGTGCCGAGGCTGCGGCAGCGGATCGGCTGCGTGTTCCAGGACTTCCGGCTGCTCAACAACAAGACGGTCGCCGAGAACGTGGCGTTCGCGCTCGAAGTCATCGGGAAGCCGCGGCACACCATCCGCAAGGTGGTGCCGGAGGTGCTGCAGCTCGTCGGCCTCGACGGCAAGGCCGACCGGATGCCGCACGAGCTCTCCGGTGGTGAGCAGCAGCGCGTCGCCATCGCGCGCGCCTTCGTGAACCGGCCGCTGGTGCTGCTGTGCGACGAGCCCACGGGCAACCTCGACCCCGACACCAGCCAGGACATCATGCTGCTGCTGGAGCGGATCAACCGCACCGGCACCACGGTGGTCATGGCGACGCACGACCACTCGATCGTCGACTCGATGCGGCGCCGCGTCGTGGAGCTCAGCCTCGGCAGAGTGATCCGCGACGACGCCCGCGGCGTCTACGGCGTCGGTCGCTGAGCAGCCCCGCACCCCCGAACCCAGCCAGGAAGCACACACCAAGATGCGCGCGAGCTTCGTATTCAGCGAGGTCGTCAACGGCCTTCGGCGCAACGTCACGATGACCATCGCCATGATCCTCACCACGGCCATCTCGGTCGGCCTGCTCGGTGGGGGTCTGCTGGTCGTCCGGTTGATCGACCGGATGCAGGAGGTCTACCAGGACCGCGTCGAGGTCGTCGTGTTCATGACCGACGACGTCAGCGCCAACGACGCGGACTGCACGCAGCAGCCCTGCGCGAACCTCAAGTCCGAGCTGACCCGCTCCTCCGGCGTCGAATCCGTCAAGTTCGAGAACCGCGAGCAGGCGTTCGAGAACTTCAACAAGGTCTTCGAGACCATGCCGGAACTGCGCGACGTGGCCCGCGTCGAAGCGATGCCCGCCTCGCTGCGGATCAAGCTCACCGACCAGGAGCGGTTCGGGGCCATCCAGCAGAAGTTCGACGGCCAGCCCGGTGTGGACAGCGTCGTCGACCAGGCCGACTACCTGGACCGGTTGTTCGGCGTGCTCAACGGCGTGCGCAACGCGACCTTCTCGATCGCGCTGGTGCAGGCGATGGCGGCGCTGCTGCTGATCTCCAACACCATCCAGCTCTCCGCGTTCACCCGGCGCACCGAGACCGGCATCATGCGGCTCGTCGGCGCCACCCGCTGGTACACCCAGCTGCCGTTCCTCCTGGAAGCGATGGTGTCCGGCCTGATCGGCGCGCTGCTGGCGATCATCGGGCTGCTCATCTCGAAGGCGGCGTTCATTGACAGGGTCATGTCGCCGGTGTTCGGCACCGGCATCATCCCGGAGATCGGCTACGGCGACATCGCCGCCGTCTCGCCGATCATGCTGCTGGTCGCGGCCGCGATCTCGGCGACCACCGGGTACGTGACGCTGCGGCTGTACGTGCGGCTCTGACCCCGGAAACCACCGCGAGGAGCGGCCGGGCTCGTCGCGCGCGGCCGCTCCTCGCGTTCCAGACCGGGAAAACCCGGTTGACCACGAGGCTCGGCGGCTGCTTCGCTCTACGCCCGGCGCGGGCCGAGCACGACCGGCGCCGTGCCGCGGTCCCGCCGCGCACGAGACACGGGTAGCTAAGGTTGCAAGCATGGTGAAGGAACGCGGGCGCAAGCAGATCGCGCAGAACCGCAAGGCGCGGCACGACTGGTCGGTGCTGGACACCTACGAGACCGGGATCGTGCTCACCGGCACCGAGGTGAAGAGCCTGCGGCAGGGCAAGGCCTCCCTCGTCGACGCCTTCGCCACCGTCGACCAGGGCGAGGTGTGGCTGCGCAACGCGCACATCCCCGAGTACACCGAAGGCACCTGGACCAACCACGAACCGCGGCGCTCCCGCAAACTGCTGCTGCACCGCGGCGAGATCCTCCGCCTGGTCGGGAAGATCAAGGAGAGCGGGCTGAGCCTCATCCCGCTGTCCATGTACTTCTCCGACGGCAAGGCCAAGGTCGAACTCGCCCTCGCCCGCGGCAAGAAGGCGCACGACAAGCGGCACGACATGGCCAAGCGGGACGCCGACCGCGAGATGCAGCGCCACATCGGCCGCATCCGCAAGGGCCGCCGGTGAGCATCCCGGCCGGGCCCGCCTCCGACGCGGAAGTGCGGCCCTGGCTGGACCGGCTCGGCCTGCCCGGGCTCGTCGACCTGCACACGCACTTCCTGCCGGAACGCGTGCTGCACAAGGTGTGGTCCTACTTCGACCAGGCCCGCACCCACTACGGCATGGACTGGCCCGTCACCTACCGGCACGACGAACCGACCCGGCTGCGGCTGCTCCGCGAACTCGGGGTGACCGCGTTCGCGCCGCTCGTCTACCCGCACAAGCCCGGCATGGCCGCCTGGCTCAACGAGTGGGCCCTCGACTTCGGGCACCGCACGCCGGGCGCCGTGCCCACCGCGACGCTCTACCCCGAACCCGGCATGGAACGCGCCATGCGCGACGCCCTCGCCGCCGGGGCGCGCTGCATCAAGGTCCACGTGCAGGTCGGGAAGTTCGACCCGCGGGACCCGCTGCTCGACGAGACCTGGGGAGTGCTCGCCGAAGCGGGCACGCCCGTCGTCATCCACTGCGGGCACGGGCCCATCCCCGGTGACCACACCGGGCTCGACGTGTTCGGCGAAGTGCTGCGCAGGCACCCGCTGCTCACCGCCGTCCTCGCGCACGCGGGCATGCCCGAGTACGACACCGCGCTCCGGCTCGTCCACGAGCACCCGCGGGTGCACCTGGACACCACCATGGTCGGCGTCGCCTTCACCGAGCGGTTCAGCCCGCTGCCCGCCGACTGGCCGGCCCGGCTCGTGCCCGTGCGGGACCGCGTCGTGCTCGGCACCGACTACCCCAACATCCCCTACCCGTACGCCGAGCAGCTCGCCGCCATCGCCGGGTGGGCCGCCGCCGACGAACGGCTCGGCACCCCGTTCCTGCGCAGCGTCCTGCACGACGCACCCGCCCGGCTGCTGAAGCTCCCACCTGCGGAAATCTCGTAGGCCGATATTGGAATGATCCGCGGGGGAGCGGACGTTATGCTGTACGGACCGCGCGGTCGAGAAGGAACGGCCGCAACGAGGGGGTGAACGGTTTCGACTCCGTACGGTGATCCAAGGGAAGCGTGCCGGTGCAGGCGGGAGACCACCGAGAGCGTCGCCGCAATCTAATAAGCGCCGACAAGAGTCAGCGCGAGTTCGCCCTCGCCGCCTGAGCGAGGAGCGACTCTGTCGGACCGGGAACGCCTCCGTCCCGGAATCCGGCATCGACTAGGAGGCTCTTACCGCCAGGTCCGGCCGCGGGACCTGGTGGGACATCGAACAGCGGCTGGGCTCGTCACCTCGGCTAGTTCGCGAGACCGAGGGAGCCAAGCAGAGGCATAGCGGACTGCGCACGGAGAAGTCTTGGTGAAGCGACGGAGGACCCGGGTTCGATTCCCGGCACCTCCACTTGGAGCCTGGTTGACGCTTTTGGCGTCTTCCCGGCTCCTTTTCATCTGTCCGGGGGCCGCCCCCCCGTAGGCCCCCACGGTGCGGTGGTGCGGATCGTGGGGCTCCTTGCATCGGGTGGGGGTTGGGCTGGGT
>NZ_JAIUKC010000246.1:0-6173 GCF_020177435.1 Saccharopolyspora sp. 7B
CCACCCGGCCGCCCCCGAGCGCGCCGCGTCCACCGCCCGCTGCGGGTCGAGACCACCGGTGAGGACGACGACGTGCACCGCGGGCCGGTGGGTGCGCACCGACTCCACCAGGTCCCCGGTGGAGCGCACCGGGTCCACGTCGACGGTGACGACGTCCGGGCGCAACCGGTCGACCAGGGCGGGCAGCTGCGGATCGTCGGTGGCGCACCGGCCCACCACCCACACGTCCGCCACCTCGGAGAGCCGGGCGCTCAACGCCTCGGTGAGCATGAGGTGGTCGTCCACCATCAGCAGCCGCAGCACGTTCACCACCTCACGGTCCCGCGCCGCGGCGCGGAAGTCCTCATCCACCTGCGGGAGACCGGCCGGCTTCCGCGCCACCTCAGCCGGCCTGCGCACCGGCGCCGAGGCCGGGCTGCTCGCCGGGCGGCTCGACCCGGTGGCGGCGCGGGCTGCTCCAGCGGCCGGTGGAGCGCGACCACCACGCCAGCGGCAGCGCGGCGAGCGCGATCGCCGAGTCCAGCACCCGCATCGGCAGGAACAGCCACGCGTAGAGCAGGAACCGCGGCTGCCGCTGGATGATCGCCACCACGACCGTCAGCAGCAGGTCCGGCAGCACGATCCCCAGCAGCAGCGCGGGAACCGTGAGGTAGCCCGACACCGCCTCGTAGGTGCCGGCGAACCACGGCACGGTGAGCACCCCGCCCACCAGTTCCGGGACGAGGAGCACCAGCAGCACCAGCGGCAGCAGCACCAGCATGATCCCGCTGGTGAGCAGCTCCACCAGCAGCAGCGTCAGCATCGCGGTGAACAGGTTCAGCCGCGGCGGGTGCCTGCGCACCGTCTGCCACAGCCCCAGCGACCACCGCCTCGACTGGCGCACGTAGTCCCGCAACGTGCCCGGGTCCTGGGTGGCGGCGACCGCCGAGGGCGTGAACCCGATCTTGCCGAGGCGCTTCTGGTAGACCTCGAAGGTCATGTTGAAGTCCTCGATGACCAGCCCCGGCGGGTTCACCTCGATGTTCGGCAGCACGTCGGTGCGGTAGACGCTGGCGAAGCCCGGCACGATGTGGGTGGCGTTGACGTGCCGCCAGGTCTGGCCGAACTTCAGCAGGTACTGCGTCATCGAGTAGATCCGCTGCCGGTGGAACGCCACCACGCGCCCGGCGAACGACAGCGAGCGGTCCCGCCACTCGGTGCGCACGCAGCCCGCGACGGCCACCACGTCCGGATCGTCGAACAGCGGCAAGGCGGCGCGGAAGTAACCCGGTTCCACCCGGGTGTCGGCGTCCAGCAGCATCACCAGGCGGAACCGGCGCACCAGCCGGAACCGGCGGATGCCGACCTGCAGGGCGCCTGCCTTGCCCACGTTGTCGTCGGTGCTGATCACGTTGACCCCGGCGCGCCGGGCGAGTTCGACGGTGCGGTCGGTGGAGCCGTCGGAGACCACGTGCACCTGCTTCAGCGGCACCAGCCGGGTGATGGCCCGCAGGCTCTCCGCGATGACGAGCTCCTCGTTGTGGGCGGCGATGAGCACGGCCACGTCGGTGAGCTTCAGGTCGGTGGCGCGGCGCAGCCGGTGGCGCCCGGGCTGCGCCTTTTTCTCCCGGTGCGCCTGCAGGTCGGCGACCTTCGTCCGGCGCGGCACCATCCGCTCCCGCGCGGCGCCGCGCCAGCCGTCGAGCACCCGCAACAACCCGATCAGGCCCCACAGCGTGAAGTTCGCGCCGAAGACCGCGATCGCCAGCACCCACCACGGGATCATGACCGCCCCCTCATTCGCCGACCGGCAGGCTCTCCGCCAGCCGGTTCCAGGTGGCGGTGTCCTCGTAGCCGTACATCCACAGGTAGACGCCGCGGATGCCGGAGCCGCGGGCCACTTCGAACTTCGCCTTGGAACTGACCGAGTTCTCGAACCACACCTCGTGCTCGCGGCCGCGCTCGTCGGTGTAGCGGAACCACGGGGTCTGGCTGACCGGGTCGTAGTTGGTCTCGGCGCGGTGCTGGGTGGCGAGCTGGAAGGCCTGCAGCCAGGTGACGTTGGTGCCGTGCTCGCCGACCCAGTCGTAGCCGTAGAGCGGGATGCCGAGCACGATCCGCTCCTGCGGGATCTTCGACTTGGCGTACTTCACGACGTCGCGCACCCAGCCGATCGGTGCGACCGGCCCGGGCGGCGAGGTCCCCCAGTGGAAGTCGTAGCCCATCAGCCGCACCTGGTCTGCGGCCCGGCCGATGACGGCGAAGTCCTGGGCGACGTTGCGCTCGTCGTAGCCCTCGTCGCTGGCCTTCGCGAACACCGCCACCGACAGGGTCTTGCGCTCGGCCCGCAGCGCCGCGCCCAGTTCGGTGACGAAGGCGCTGAACGCGTCCCGGTCCCCGGCGCGCAGGTTCTCGTAGTCGATGTCGATGCCCGCGTAGTCCTCGCGCTCGACCAGCGCGACGATCTCCCGCACGTGCCGGTCCCGCAGCCGCGGGTCGTGCAGCACCTTCGCGACCGGTTCGTACGCCCAGCGCCCGTCGGTGATGTTGGCCAGCGAGGCCACCACCGGCACCCCGGCCTCGCGGAGCTTCCCGACCTGCTCGGCGACCTCCGCGGTGCGCTCCGGCGGGAACTGGTGGGTGATCCGCCCGTCGTCGCCGAGGCCGTAGATCCACGGCGAGACCTCGTTCACCGAGTCCCGGTTGGCGACGACGGTGGTGGTGCCGTTGCCGAGGTTCCAGAACGGCAGCGACGCCACCACCAGCGTGCCCGGTTTCGACGGCGACATCATGCGCGGCGCCGCCATCACGACCACCAGCAGCGCGGCGATCGCGATGAGCGCGATGAACCAGACGGAGCCGCCGAAGTGCCGGACCCGCCGCGCCCGCGGGCTGGGGCCCTGGTCCGGCGGCCAGGACCGCGGTCCGGTCGGTTCCGGTTCGTCCGGGCCGGATCCGGCCCAGGTCCGCCGCCACCACGCGGTGAGCTTCGCCCCGAGGCCGTCCTGCTCGGCGCCGTCCGCGGTCGCCACACCATCTCGTTCTCCTTCCCGAACCCCGTCGTCGCTCATCGCCGCCCCGCTTACGCCGAGACGACCTGCGCGGCGCGCGTCTGCTCGTCGATGACGGCGCGGATGATGTCGTCGAGGGTGCGCGCGGGCTGGAACCCGATGAGCTCGCGGGCCTTGGCGCAGTCCGGCACCCGCCGCTGCAGGTCCTCGTAACCGGCACCGTAGGCGTCCTCGTAGGACATCTTCACCACGCCCGCGTCGGATCCGGTCAGCTCCAGCACGCGGCTCGCCAGGTCCATGATGGACACCTGCTCGGTGCTGCCGAGGTTGACGGCGGTCCCGTTGGCGGCGGGCAGCTCCGCCAGCCGCGCCAGGGCGGGCACCACGTCGTGCACGTGGCAGAAGCAGCGGACCTGGTGCCCGGTGCCGAACACGGTGAGCGGCCTGCCGTGCAGCGCCTGGCTCACCAGCCGCGGGATCACCATGCCGTAGCGGCCGCTCTGCCGGGGCCCGACGGTGTTGAACAGCCGCACGATCACCGCGTCCAGCCCGAGTTCCCGGACGTAGCAGCAGGTGAGGCTCTCGTCGATGGCCTTCGCCTCGGAGTAGGTCCAGCGGGTCTTCAACGGCGAGCCGATCAGCCGGTCGTCGGTCTCGGCCAGGCCCGGTTTGGTGTTCTTGCCGTAGATCTCGCTGGTGGAGGCCACCAGCACCCGCGCCCCGTGCCGGTGCGCCGAGTCGAGCACGTTCTCGGTGCCGTGCACGTTGGTGAGCAGGCTGCGCAGGGTGCGCTCCTGGATGACGAACGCGCCCACCGCGGCGGCCAGGTGGAACACCACGTCCACTTCGGACACCAGGTCGTCGATCAGCGAACCGTCGAGGATGGTGCCGCGCACGAACCGGAAGTCCGGCTCGTCCGCGGGCAGGTTCGCCTCGCTGCCGGTGCTGAGGTCGTCGACGCCGACCACGGTGTTCCCCTCGGCCAGCAGCCACTCCACGAGGTGCGAGCCGATGAACCCGGCGGCTCCGGTGACCAGCGCCCTCATCGGACCCCTCCGCCCTGCTCGGTGGCCAGCTCCCGGCCGGCGACGCGCCTGCCTCCGGAGCGCAGCCGCTCGTAGAGGTCGTCGATGCGGCCGGTGACGGCCTCGATGCCGTACAGGTCGCGGATCACCGGCACGTCGCCGCGCGGGCGCCGGTCGGTGACCTCGGCGGCGATCTCCGAGCGCATTCCCTCGACGTCGCCGGGCACCTGCCGGGCCCGATCGGTGTGCACGCCCTCCAGCGCGGGGCAGGTCGTGTACAGCACCGGCATGCCGTTGGCCAGCGCCTCCAGCACCGACAGCCCGAAGGTCTCCTGCTTGGAGGAGGCCACGAACAGGTCGAACGCGGACAGCATCGCGGACACGTCGTGGCGTTCCCCGGCGAAGACCACGTGGTCGGCGACGCCCAGCGCCGCCGCCTGCTGCTCCAGCCGTTCCCGCTCGGCGCCGCCGCCGACGACGAGCAGCTTCGCGCCCTCGCCCAACAGCGGGGAGGCCGCCTCGATGACGAGGTCGAAGCGCTTGTTCGCGTCCAGCCTGCCCAGCACGCCGATCACGTGCGCCCGGTCGTCGATGCCGTGCTCGGCGCGCACCCGCGACCGCGCGTCCGGGTCGAACGACACCCGGCCGAAGTCGACGCCGTTCGGGATCACGGTGATCTTCTCGGCGCGCATCCCCCAGTTCGCGAGCCGGTCGGCCACGGTCTCCGACACCGCGATGGTGCGCTGCGCGAAGACGTCGGTGCCGAGGTACAGGCCGCGCACCCCGGCGGTCATCCGCCTGCGCTCCAGGTGCGTCTCGCCGATCGAGTGCTCGGTGCCGACGACCACCGGGGTCCCGGCGAGCCGGGCGGCGAGCTTGCCGTAGACGCACGCCCGGTACAGGTGGGTGTGCACCACGTCGTAGCCGCCCTCGCGGATCAGCGACCGCATCTTGAGCACGGCGCCCAGCTGCGTGTTGCTGGTCATGCCGAGGTCGCGGACCCGGACCCCGTCCCCGGTGATCATGTCGGCGACGTCGCCCGGGTTGTAGAGCGCGAGCACGTCGGCGTCGTGCCGGGTGTGCTGCAAGATCGATCTGAGCTGCAGCTCGGCACCGCCGACCCCCAGACCGGTGATCACGTGCAGAACCTTCATTCCTGGTCTCCCCCCATCGCGGTGGCCAGCACGATGCCGACCGTCCTGGCCACGACCACCACGTCCAGCCACGGCGTCCAGTTCTCGATGTAGCGGTTGTCGAACTCGGCCCGCTCGGGGATCGAGGTGTCCCCGTGCAGGCCGTGCACCTGGGCCCAGCCCGTCATGCCGCCCCGCACCCGGTGCCGGTCCCGGTAGCGCGGGACCTCGCGGGCGAAGCGCTCGGCGTAGCAGGGCCGTTCCGGGCGCGGCCCCACCACCGACATCTCGCCGCGCAGCACGTTGCCCAGCTGCGGCAGCTCGTCGAAGTGGGTGCCGCGCAGCCAGCTGCCCAGCGGAGTCGTGTCGGCCGGGCGCACCGCCCAGCCCTGCGCGGTCCCGCGCGGCACGGTGCGCAGCTTCACCACGGTCGCCGACCGGCCGGGACCGGTGACGCGGCGCTGGCGGAACAGCGCCGCCCCGCCGCCCCCGAAGCGGACCGCGGCGGCCAACACCAGCAGCAGCGGTGCCAGCACCACCAGCAGCGCCCCGGCCAGCACCACGTCGAACGCGCGCTTGACCAGAGCCGCGGCCGCGGTGTGGTTCCAGCGGCGCAGCGGCACCAGCGGGATCCCCCAGACCTCGTCGAGCAACCGCTGCGGCACCGCCACCCCCAGCTCCGGCAGCGCGGGCACCAGGTGCACCGCGGCGGGCAGCGGGCGGGCGGCCCGGACGATGCCCACCAGATCCGCTTCGGTGTCCGCGGCGCACAGGACCACCCGGGTGGCGCGGTACCGTGCCACCAGCTCGGCCCGCTGCCGCGGCCGGCCCGGCACCGGCACCGCCGCCGGCACCGGCTCGTCGGCGAGCAGCAACGGCCGCAGCCCGAACTCCGGGTGCTCCAGCAGCGCGCGGGAGATCCGCACCCCGGTGGCCCCGGCACCCGCGACCAGCACCACCTCCACCAGCCGCCCGCGCCGGTGCGCGGCCCGCAGCCCGGCGACCCCGGCGAGGCGCGCCAGCAC
>NZ_JAIUKC010000247.1:0-6027 GCF_020177435.1 Saccharopolyspora sp. 7B
CCCGCCGCACCCCGTGCCACCGCGAATCCACCGGCCCGCACGACGCGGCCCAGATCGGAACAGCCATCGGATCACCTCCGTTGCAGGAACCGAGCACGCTCGAAATTGATTCAGTAGCTGATACTGTCAGAACATATTCCTGACAGAATCACTGAGCAAGATCCCCATTCGAGTGATCCACCTGGTGTGCGCATGATCGTTAGGCTTGACCCATGTCGACAGCTCGCCGCAGGCAACTCGGTTCTTGGCTCGTCAAACTGCGGAAGCAGTCCGGCTGCGACGTCACGGACGCCAGCCGCGCGCTCGGCTGCTCCGAGTCGAAGATCCGGCACGTGGAAGCGGGTCGGTCCAAGGTCAAGAAAGCCGAGCTGGACCTGCTGGTGGAGCTGTACGGGGCATCCGCCGAGGTGCGCTCGCAGCTGGAGGAAACCCGGCTGCACACCGAGGAACGCGGTTGGTGGGAGTCCTACCGCGTGCCCGAGTGGTTCGCGCCGTTCGTCGACTTCGAGTCGTTCGCGACGGAGGCGGCCAATTTCGAGCTGGATCTGATCCCGGGGCTGTTGCAGACGGAGCGCTACGCGTACGAGATTCACCGCGCCGGTCGGTACACCACGAACCCGCAGGACATCGCCCGTCGGGTCAAGGCCCGCGTCGAACGGCAGAAGCGCCTCGTGGACGAAGCGCCGATCCAGCTCAGGGCCGTGATCGGCGAAGCCGCCCTGCACCGGGTGGTGGGCGGCCACGACGTGATGGCGGAGCAACTTCAGCAGGTCGCGGAGTTCGGCGAGTTGCCGAACGTCATCGTCCAGGTGCTCCCCTTCGAAGCAGGAGCGCACGCATCTCCGAGCGGGTCGTTCATCGTGCTGTCCTTCGAACATCCCGAGGACGAGGCGATCGGCTTCCTGGACACTCCGTTGGGCGGCCACATCATCGACCGGGCGGAGGATGTCAGCGCACTGCGATACGTGTTCGACGAACTGCGCTCCCATTCGTTGCCCGTCGCTGCGACACTGGATCGGGTGACCGCTGCGCGGGAAGCCCACCAGTGCCAGCAGCGAAAGGCGTGACAGTGGATCTTCATGACGTGAAGTGGCGCAAGTCGTCCCGGTCGAACTCGGGCGGCAACTGCGTCGAGGTGGCGATCACCCCGACCGTGATCGGCGTGCGGGACACCAAGGACCGCGCCGCCGGGCACTTCACCACCGACCGCACCCGATGGAACGACTTCCTCACCGCCATCAAGTCCGGCCGCTACTCACGCTGAACCGTCCGGCGGTGGGCGCGCTGACCGGAATCCGGGCTCAGCCCCGGTTGCCGGGCCGGGCGGCCGGGACGATCAGGCCCGACTCGTAGGCGACCACGACGGCCTGCGCCCGGCTGGTCAGATCCAGCTTGGCCATCATCCGCTTGACGTGCGTCTTCACCGTCGCCTCGCTGAGCACCAGGCGCTGCGCGATCTGCGCGTTGGTGAGGCCGTTGCCGACCAGCCGCAGCACCTCCGTCTCCCGCGCCGTCAACCGGTCCAGCCGGTCGTCCGCGAGCGCGTGCGTCCGGTGGTGCTGGGCGTAGGTCTCCACCAGCCGGTGCGTGATCTGCGGCGAGATGAGCAGATCGCCCGCGGCCACCGCCTGCACCGCCGCGACGATCCGGTCCGCCGGGGTGTCCTTGAGCAGGAAACCGGCGGCACCGTCGCCGAGCGCCGTGTACACGTACTCGGGCAGGTCGAACGTCGTCAGCACGATCACCCGGACCTCCGGGTCGGCCGCGAGGATGCGGCTGGTGGCGCTGATCCCGTCCAGCGACGGCATCTTGATGTCCATCAGCACCACGTCCGGCCGCAGCTCGGCGGCCAGCCGCACGGCGTCCGCGCCGTCCGCGGCCTCGCCCGCGACCTCCAGCCCCGTCGCGGCGGTCAGCAACGCGACGAGCCCGGCCCGGATCAGGGTCTGGTCGTCGACGACCAGCACTCGGACGGTCATGCCGCCTCGCCCGTCGGAAGCCGCAGCACCACGGCGAACCCGCCGCCGGCGCGCGGACCCGCGGTGAGGGCGCCGCCGTACAGCTCGGCGCGTTCCCGCATGCCGCGGATGCCGTGCGAGTGCGGCGAGAACTCCGGCGGCACCGGTGCGGTGCCGTCGTCGGTGATCTCCATGGTGAACGTCAGCTCCCCGTGGTCGAGGTGGATCGTGGCCTCGGCGGGCCCGGCGTGCTTGAGCACGTTCGTCAACGACTCCTGCGCGATGCGGTACGCGCACAGGTCCGGCCCGGCCGGGAGTTCGCGCGGTTCCCCGGTGACCACCAGGTCCACCGGCAGGCCCGCGGCCCGGGTGCGCTCCACCAGGCCGTCCAGCGCCGCCAGTCCCGGCTGCGGGCGGTACTCCGCCTCCGGGTCGGGCCCGGCGGGACCGTCGTCGACGCGCAGCACGTCCAGCAGCCTGCGGAGTTCGTGCAGCGCCTCCCGGCTGGTGTCGCCGACGGTGGCGAGCGCGCGCGCCGCGGTGGGCGGGTCCGACTCGATGACGTACTTCGCCAGCCCGGCCTGCAACGAGATCACCGACATGTGGTGGGCGACGACGTCGTGCAGCTCCCGCGCGATGCGCACCCGCTCGTTCGCCACCGCGTGCACCGCCTCCTCGGCCAGCCGCTCGGACCGCTGCGCCCAGCGCTTGGTGCCCTCGCCGACCATCCACACGATGAACATCGTCGGCGCGGCCTGCGCCAGCTCCGCCCAGGTCAGCTGCATCGGCGAGGCGAACCCGGTGAACATGACGGTGCCGGTGCCGACCAGCCACATCACCGCGGCGGCGGGCGTCGAGCGCAGCGTGGCGATGGTGAACATCGAGATCACCACGCCCACGCCGGCGTTGGTCAGGCTGCCGTTCCCCAGCGCGTGGTACCCGATGGTGGCGAGCACGATCGTCGCCGACGTCAGCACCGGGGCCAGCTGGCGCAGCGCGACCGGCGCCACGGTGAGCGGCAGCAGCACGGCGGCGATCCAGTTCACCCCTTGGTCGCCGACCTGCGCGATGACGGTCAACGCGGTCAGCGCGACCGCCAGCAGCACATCGGCCCAGATCGTTCGCAGTTTCCACGGCACAAGATCACCGTAGTGAGCGCGGCGGCCGGAATCGCCGCTCCGCAGGGGTATCCGGGAGTACCCCCACGGGGGTAACCGAAGATGCCGTTCCAGGGCGACGACCGGGATCCGCGGCGAACCTAGTGTTCACCGCCATGAAGCGAACCCTCGCAACCCTGATGATCGTCACCGCCGTCCAGACGGCCGTGTTCGCCGGAACCGCCGGAGCCACCCCGGTGCGCGACACCATGCAGCACGACGCGGACGTGCTGCTGTCCCACGGCGCTCCCGGCGTGCTCGCCGAACTCCAGACCCCGGACGGGTCGACGAAGGTCCGCAGCGGCTTCGGCGACACCGAGGCGCGGACCCCCGTGCCGTGGGACGCGAACTTCCGGATCGGCAGCTTCACCAAGACCTACGTGTCCGCGACGCTGCTGCAGCTGGTCGGCGAAGGCCGGATCTCGCTGGAGGACCCGGTGGAGAAGTGGTTGCCCGGCGTCGTGTCCGGCAACGGCAACGACGGCAGCCGGATCACCGTCCGGCAGCTGCTGCAGCACACCAGCGGCCTGCCCGAGTTCGTGCTGCAACTGCCGTGGATGTTCGACGAGGAGGGCTTCCAGCAGCACCGCGACGACACCTTCGCCGCCGAGCACCTGGTCTCGCTGGCCATGCAGCAGCCGCCGAAGTTCGAGCCCGGCACGTCCTGGAGCTACTCGAACACCAACTTCGTCCTCGCCGGCATGATCATCCAGCGGGTCACCGGGAACGAGTGGCAGACCGAGGTCCAGGACCGGATCATCGAACCGCTCGGGCTGCACGACACGTACACGCCGCGCGCCTCGAAGCACATCCCCGGGCCGCACGCCACCGGCTACCAGCGGTTCCCGGACGACATGAACTCCCCGAACCCGACCTTCGGCGCACCGCTGGACGTCACCGAGATCAACCCCACCTGGGCCGGGGCCGCGGGCGACATCATCAGCAGCACCGCGGACGGCAACCGCTTCCTGCGCGCCCTGATCGACGGCGAAGTGCTGCGCCCCGCGGAACTCGCCGAGATGCAGCGGACGGTGCCCGCCACCGAGATGGAGGCGAACTGGCCGGGCATGCGCTACGGGCTGGGCCTGATGTGGGCGCCCAACGACTGCGGCGGCTACTGGTCGCACGGCGGGGACATCCCCGGCTACAAGACCCGCAATGGCGTCAGCCCGGACGGCGAGCGCAGCGTGGTCGTCAGCATCAACACCGACTCGCTGGTGCCGGAGCCGGGCGTGCCCGCGCCCACCACCGACCCGGTGTCGGAGATCGTCGAGAACGCCCTCTGCGGCGACGGCAGGTAAGGCCGGCCCGGCGCGCCGGACCCGAACGTCCACATCGGACTCGGGTCCGGCCCCGACGTCGTCCGGCGAGCCGGGTCCACGCCTCCGCGAGCTGGTTCCGCTCGAACTCCGGCCGCCGGCCCCGAGTTCGAGGAACCGCCGCATCCGCCGCTGCGCCCGTCGGCGCTGTCGAACGCGAACACGCCGAGGTCCGGGCGGGCCGCCAGCCGCGTTCCTCGACGACGCGCAGGGGTGCCGCCTTCCGCGCCGGTTCGCGGGGGCGGCCGGTCGGCCGACTCGCACCGGTCCCGCGAGCTCGACGCCCTCGCCCGGCTCCGCGCCGGGCCGGCGGTCGCGCCCGATCAGCCCCGCCCCGGACCGGCCGCCTCGGGGAGCCGGACGGTGACGGTGAGCCCGCCGCCCGGGTTCGGCGCGGCACCCGCCGTCCCGCCGTGGGAGCGCGCGATCGCGCGGACCGGGGTGAGGCCGAGCCCGCGGGTGCCGGTGCGGCCCCGGCGCCTGCGGAAGGCCTCGAACAGCTCGCCGGTGTGCGCGGCCGTGAGGTCATCGCCGGTGTTCGTGGCGGTGATCGTCATCGAGCCGTCGGCGACCTCGACGGACAGCCGGGCGCCGCCGCCCGCACCTGCTCCAGCGCGTCTCCGGCCACCGCGGCCAGGTCGACGGGCCGCGCCCGCGCGGCCGGGCCAGGACTGGGCGCCGCGCGTCCGGTGCAGGGCACCGACGCCGAGTGAGCCGACGCGGGCGGCCGGGCGAGCGGGTCCGGTGGAGCGCGGGTGGGGCCGCGGGCCTGCCTGCGCCCGCACCCGGCCGCCCGCGGAGCACGAGGGGCCCCGCGGGCGGTGATCGAGGCCCCCGGCGGCGGGCTCCGCGTCGAGGTGGCTCTTCCACCCCGCGCCCTCGGCTCGCCGCGCGATCGATCGTCGGCGGACGGGCGCCGCCCGGGGCGGTCGCCGGGCCGACCCGGAACCCGGTGGATTCGCGTCGTCCTCGCAGGTCAGAGGTTTGTGCTCATTGTCCTGGCACGGGTGGACAAAGCCGTGGCCGAAGCGGGATGGCTTTGGTCAAAGTTGGCTGGAAGCGGGTCGCGAGTGGTGCTTAGCGTGATCGGCGTACGGCGCTCCGGGGGTGGGCGCCGAGCAACGGGAACCGACGGCCGGGCCGCGCGGCCGGCCGCGCACTGGGAGGAACTCAGATGAACACGAAGGCTTTCCGCCGCATCGCCGGAGCGACCGCGGGCACCGCCGCCTGCCTGGCGCTGCTCGTCGCGCCCGCCTCCGCGGCACCCGACGCGACCGCCAAGGCCGACCACCACTACTCGGTGAGCTGCACGGGCGGCAAGGCGAACCTGTCCTGGTCGACCGGCAGCCTCAACACCCGCGTCTACTACAACAACCACTGCTCCACGACCGCCAAGGTCAGCGTGCAGCTGGCCGACGCGGAGAACACCTGGCTGGAGTGCCTGTCGATGCCGGCCGGGAAGAAGAGCAGCAAGGAGTTCAACCACGGGTTGTCCGGCTCCATCCAGAAGATGATCAAGGGCTGCTGATCCCGGCCCGTCCCGCCGAGCGGGGGCGGGGGCGGGGCGCGGCGGTGTCCACGCCGCGGCCCGCC
>NZ_JAIUKC010000248.1:0-5978 GCF_020177435.1 Saccharopolyspora sp. 7B
TTCGGCGACCTCGCCGACGTGGACACGCTGATCACCGATGACGGCATCGACGAGCAGGTGGCGGAGGAGATCCGGCGCGGGGGGGGGGGGGGGGGGGGGGGGGGGGGGGGCCCGCCCCCCCCCCCCCCCCCCCCCCCCCCCCCCACGTCGGTCAGGAGACGACGTTGCGGAGGAACGTGGTGGTCCCCGCGGCGTCGTTGACGTAGGAGTACCGCTGCGCGCTGGAGTAGATCGCGTAGTCGCCCGCGTCCACGACCGCCACCTCGTCCTCGCGCTCGATGCGCAGCCGCCCGGCCGTCACGAAGACCATCTCGTGCCAGCCGGCGGGGTCCGGTTCGGCGTCGTAGCGGTCACCGGCGGCGAGGCTCCAGGTCCACAGCTGCGCCTGGTCACGAGCGGGCGCGCTGCCGAGCAGCACCGCGCGGCTGTCGGCCTCGGCGCCGCGCCACGCGGTCGCCTCGATCCTGCCGGGCGGGGCGGACGGCGGGCTGACGACCTCGACGAGGGTGGCGCCGAGGGTGCGGGCGAGCTTGTCGAGCCCGGAGAGGCCGATGTTCGCCTCGCCCGCTTCCAGGTTGATGATCGTGCGCCTGCTCAGCCCGGCTTCGGCGGCGAGCGCGGACTGGCTGAGCCCGGCCTCGTGGCGCAGTCGGCGGAGGTTGTCCGCGACGTGCACCAGGACGTCCGGGGGCGGCTCTTGCACGTGCAGGATTCTACACATAACGTGGTGCAATATGTTGCACATTCGAGTCGGGTGGTGAACCGGCACGAGCTGGCGCTGGTGGGCATCACCGTGATCTGGGGCGGGACGTTCCTGGTCATCCACACCGCCATGCGCTACTGCGGGCCGCTGTTCTTCGTCGGCGTGCGGTTCCTGGCCGCGGGCGTGCTCAGCCTCGTGGTGTTCCGCCGGGCGTTGCGGGGCATTAGCCCGCGGGAGCTGGGCGCCGGGGCGGCGATCGGCCTCACGATCTTCCTCGGCTACGGGTTGCAGACCTGGGGGTTGCAGACGATCAGCAGCAGTTCCTCGGCGTTCATCACCGCGCTGTACGTGCCGATGGTGCCGCTGCTGCAGTGGGCGGTGTTCCGCAAGGCGCCGCCGGTGCCGGCGCTGGTCGGTGCCGCGCTCGCCTTCGCCGGGCTGGTGCTGCTGGCCGGTCCCGGGGCGGCGGGGATCTCGATGAGCGGCGGGGAGCTCGCCACGCTCGTCGGCGCGGTGGCCATCGCCGCGGAGATCGTGCTGATCGGGACGTTCGCCGGGAAGGTCCGCCTCGGCGGGGTCACCGTGGTGCAGCTGCTGGTCAGCGGTGCGCTGTCGCTGGCGATGATGCCGGTGGCCGGTGAGGCGCTGCCCGCGTTCTCCTGGGTGTGGCTGGTGGCGGCGCTCGGGCTCGGCGCGGCGAGTTGCCTGATCCAGATCGCGATGAACTGGGCGCAGCGCGAGGTCCCGCCGACGCGTGCCACGATCATCTACGCGGGCGAACCCGTGTGGGGCGGGATCTTCGGTCGCCTGGCGGGGGATCGGCTGCCGGGGCTCGCGCTCGTCGGCGCCGCGCTGATCATCATTGGCACCCTGGTCAGCGAGCTGAAATCACGCCCGAAGTCCGAAGTGGACATTCCTGCCGCCGAACTGTCCGAGTCCACCACCCGCTGACCGGTCAGCCCCTGCCCCGGCCCGGACGTCTCCGGGTTCCGGGGCGCGTCAGCGGTCTGCCCCGACCGGCACGACCGCGCTGCCGGGTGGGGTAGGTGACGCGACCCGGCGGACCGCGCTCCGCTCGACGATCGTCGAGCTCGCGCGTCAGCCGCCGATCTCCTCGCCGAAGCGGAGCAGGGAGCGGAAGAAGTCGATCGGGGCGCTGAGCACCGAGCGGGCCCCGTCGCCGAGCGCTCCCCACCAGTGGTTCACCCCGCCCGCCGCGCCGCTCGGATCCTTCGCGATCACCGCGAGCAGCACGACCAACCCCAGCAGCACCAGCACGATCACCAGGGCGATCAGGCATCCGGTGTTGCGCAGCCGCTTGCGCCAGGACCCGCGCGCGGAACGTTCGGACATGGCAGCCCACCTTCGTCGAGTGGCACCGGACCCTAGAGCAACCGCGGCCCCGTGGGGAGACCCGCGACCGAATCGCCGCCGGATCGTCCCGCGAACGCCCGCGGCGAGACGATCGCCGACGGCGAGATCGACCGCGTCGCGGCTCCCCGCACCGCCTTCGCCTGACGGCCGCGGGTGATCGGTCCGCTCGTCCGCCGGGCGGGCCGTTCACCCGGGCGGGAGCGGGCGGTGTGGGAGGCTGCGGGAGTGGAGGGTGTCGAGACGTCGTCGATGAAGGAGCCGCGCTACCTGCGGATCGCCCGCGAGCTGGCGGCGGACATCGGGGCGCGCAGCTGGCCGCTGGGGGAGCGGATGCCGCCCGAACCCGAGTTGGCGGCCCGGTTCGGCGTCTCCCGCGAGACGTTGCGCAACGCGCTGCGCGAGGTTGAGTCCTGGGGCCTGGTGTCGCGGCGCAAGGGCGACGGCACCCGGGTGCGGCGGCTGGCCCCGGTGGAGCGCTTCGACACCTCGTTGAACAGCCTGGAAGAGCTGACCCAGTACGGCAGGGACGCGGTGCGGGAGGTCGCGGAGGTCGCGGAGGTCGCGGTGGACGCCGAGCTGGCGGCGGTGACCGGGTTCCCGGTGGGCGCGGCGCGCGCCCGGTTGACGACGCTGCGCCGGGCCGAGGAGGGCTCGGTGGTGTCCTGGTCGCAGGTGTACCTGGCGCCGGAGGACGCGGCGGTGGTGTCCGGCGAGTTGGGCCGCAGCACCCGGTTGATCAGCGACCTGCTGGCTGAGCGCACCGGCCGGACGACGCACCGGGTGGACCAGCAGGTGCGGGCGGTGCCGATGCCCGCGGAGCCGGCGGCGGCGCTCGGGCTGGAAACCGGTTGCCCGGCCTTGGAGTTCGTCCGGCGCTACTTCGACGCGGCGGGCGAGCTGTTCGAGGTGACGGTCGGGGTGCACCCGGGCGGCAGCTTCAGCTACCGCACGACGCTGGTCCGCTCCGGGCAGTAGTGCCCTGCGCGCGGGCATTGACAGGAGGGCACCGCAGCCTCAATTCTGTCTAGACAGAAACTGTCTAGACACAAAGAGGTGCAGGCATGAAGTCAGCGGAGCAGCTCCGCGACGGAGGCGCACCGGCCCGCCGCTCCCGCTGGTACACCGGCGTCGGCAACCAGGTGCTGATCTCGATCGTGCTGGGCATCGCCGTCGGTGCCGCGTTCCCCGGGTTCTCCGCCCACCTGAAGGTCGTCGGGGACGTCTTCCTCGACCTGATCAAGGTCGCGGTCGCGCCGCTGGTGTTCTTCACCATCGTGCTCGGCTTCGCCTCGGCCGGAGACCTGAAGAAGGCCGGGCGCACCGGACTCCTCGCCCTGGTCTACTTCGAGGTCGTCTCGACCGTCGCCCTGCTGCTGGGGCTGCTGGTGGGGAACCTGACCGGCGTCGGCACCGGAGCGGGCGCGCTGCGCGGCGCGCAGCACCCGGCGGCCCCGGACACCGGTGCGCACGAGGACTTCCTGGACACCGTGGTGCCGGACAACTTCGCCGGCGCGTTCACCTCCGGGCACCTGCTGCAGGTCGTGGTCATCGCCGTGCTGTTCGGCATCGGGTTGCTCTCGATGGCGCCCGTTGTGCGGACCCGGCTCGGCGCCGGGCTGGAGACCGCGTCCGAGGGCTTCTTCGCGATGATCGGCGTGATCATGCGGCTGGCGCCCCTCGGCACCTTCGGCGCCATCGCGTACTCGGTCGGCACCAACGGGTCCGCGATGCTGCTGGCCCTGGCCGAGCTGGTGGCCGAGTACTGGATCGTGGTCGCGCTGTTCGTCCTCGTCGTGCTCGGCGGGATCTGCCTGGCCATCGGGGTGAACGTGCTGCGCCTGCTGCGCGCGGTCCGCACCGAGCTGACGCTGGTGCTCGGCACGGCCTCCTCCGAGGCCGGGTTGCCCGGCCTGCTCAAGAAGCTCCCGCGGATGGGGATGTCGCAGCAGACCGTCGGGCTGGTGCTGCCGACCGGGTACGCGTTCAACCTCGACGGCACCTCGCTGTACATGGCGCTGTGCACGCTGTTCCTCGCCAACGCCTACGGCATCCCGATGGGGCTGGAGCAGCAGCTCGGCCTGCTGTTGATCATGCTGCTGACCTCGAAGGGCGCGGCGACCGTCTCCGGCGGGACGTTCGTGGTGTTCGCCTCCACGATCACCGCCACCGGCTACCTGCCCGTGGACGGCGTCGCGATCCTGTTCGGCGTGTACCGGGTGATGTCGATGGCGGTCTCCACCTGCAACACCTTCGGCAACGTGGTGGCCACGCTGGTGATCTCGCGGTGGAACGGCGACCTGGACCGGGACCGGTTGCGCGCCGTCCTGGCCGATCCGGCGCTGCTCGACCGGGAACCCGAACCCGAACAGATCGCCGCCGCGCGCGGCACCGACCCCACGACCTCCGGGAGCAACGCATGAGCAGCACCGTGTTCGACTCGGTCCTGTACCGGGAGATGTTCTCCACCGGCCCGATGCGCGAGGTCTTCAGCGACGCGAGCTTCCTCGCGCGGATGACCGAGACCGAGAGCGCCCTCGCCCGCGCGCAGGCCACCGTCGGCGTGGTCCCCGCCGAGGCGGCGCGCATCATCACCGACTCGGTCGACCCGGTCGCGCTCGACCTGGAACGGCTGCGCACCGAGACCGAGAACGTCGGCTACCCGGTGCTGCCGCTGGTCACCCAGCTCGCCGAGCAGTGCGGCGAGGCGGGCGGCTACCTGCACTGGGGCGCGACCACCCAGGACATCATGGACACCGCGACGATGTTGCAGTGCCGCGACGGGCTGGACCTCGTCGCCACCGCTCTCGATCGGGTGCGGGCGGTGCTGCGGCGGCTGGCCGCGGAGCACGTCGACTCGGTGGCGGCCGGGCGCACCCACCTGCAGCACGCGCTGCCGGTGACGTTCGGATTCCGGTGCGCCGTCTGGGTTTCCGCGCTGGACCGCCACGCCGAGCGGCTGGCCGCGGCCCGCGAACGCGACCTGATGGTCCAGTTCGGCGGGGCGGCCGGAACCCTGGCGTCCCTCGGCTCCGGGCCGGAGGGGCTCGCGGTCCGCGCGGCTCTCGCGGCCGAACTGGGGCTGCGCGACCCGGAGATCACCTGGCACGTGGCCCGGGACGGGCTCAACGAGATCGTGTCGCTGCTGGCGGCGATCGGCGGTTCGCTCGGCAAGATCGGGTGGGACGTGACGATGCTGTGCTCGTCCGAGTTCGGCGAGGTCGCCGAACCGTTCGTGCCCGGCCGCGGCGCGAGCTCCACCATGCCGCAGAAGCGCAACCCCATCTCCAGCGAGCTGATGGTGGCGGCGGCGAAGCTGCTGCGCGACCGGGCCGCCACCATGCTCGACGCGATGATGCAGGACTTCGAGCGGGCCACCGGGCCGTGGCACCTGGAGTGGGCGACCGTCCCGGAGGCGTTCCAGCTGGCCGCTTCCTCCTTGCACCAGGCCGAATTCATGCTCGGCGGCCTCGAAGTCGACGTCGACCGGATGCGCGCCAACACCGACCTGACCGGCGGTCTCATCGTCGCCGAGGCCGTGATGATGGCGGTCGCGCCCGAACTGGGCCGCCAGCGGGCGCACGAGGTGGTCTACGACGCCTGCCGCCGCGCCATCGAGGGCGGGCAGGACCTCGCCACCGAGCTGCGCGGGCACCCGGAACTGGTGGAGCGGCTCGGCGAGCGGCGCATCGACGAGCTCTGCGACCCCGCCAACTACCTCGGCAGCGCCCGCGCCATGACGCGGGGCGTGGTCGGCGGCTGACCCACCGCCGGGGGGGGGGGGGGGGGGGGCGCGCGCGGGGGCGGGGGGGGGCGGGGGCGGGGCGGCGAGTCGCTCGTCGGGAACCGGGAAATCGGGTACCGGGGCGTCGGGGCAGGGCGGAGCGGGGAGCCGCCGGAGCGG
>NZ_JAIUKC010000249.1:0-5903 GCF_020177435.1 Saccharopolyspora sp. 7B
CGCAACTGCCCGACACCGGGCGCGCGCAGCGCGCCCCGGCCAAGTCGGCGACCGGCCGCCCCCCCGGGGGGGGCCCCCGCCCCCCCCCCGGGGCCCGCGACATCCCCCGCAATGCGCGGGCCCCGGGTGCTGTGGCGGGTGGGCCCGGTCAGGCTCATCGGGGTACCCCCGCGGCGGAGGCGTCCGGTCCGCCCACCGGCCGGCGTCGCCCATCCCCTAGACACGAGGAATCAGATGGCAACCGAAACTTCAGTCGAGATCGCAGACGAGGGTCTGGCCGGGGAGGCTCGCGCGCTCGCCGAGCGGCTGGCCGCGGACGGCGCGGCGAGCGGTCTCGCCGCGGGCGACGCCACCCTGTGGGGCCCGGACGCCGAGAGCGAAGCCTCGATCCGGCTCTCCTGGACCACCCTGCACGAGACCTCCCGCCCGCTGCTGGCGGAGATCGCCGAGCTGCGCGCGGAGCTGCACGCCGACGGCGTCGACCGGGTCGTGCTCGCCGGCATGGGCGGGTCCTCCCTCGCCCCCGAGGTGATCACCGCGACCGCGGGCGTGCCGCTGACCGTGCTGGACACCACCGACCCGGGTCAGGTCGGGGACGCGCTGTCCGGCGACCTGGACCGCACCGTGCTGGTCGTGTCGTCGAAGTCCGGCACCACCGTCGAGACCGACAGCCACCGCCGCATCTTCGAGGCGGCGTTCTCCGCGAACGGAATCGATCCCGCTACGCGCATCGTCGTGGTCACCGACCCGGGGTCACCGATGGAGACCGCCGCCCGCGAGGCCGGGTACCGCCGCGTGTTCACCGCCGACCCGAACGTCGGCGGCCGCTACTCGGCGCTGACCGCGTTCGGGCTGGTCCCGGCCGGGCTGGCCGGTGCCGACATCACCGCGCTGCTGGACGAGGCGGCGAGCGCGTTCGAGCTGGTCCGCCAGGACTCCGCGGACAACCCGGCGGTGCGGCTGGCCGCGGCGTGGGGCGCGGCGCACGAGCGCGGCGCCGAGAAGCTGGTGCTCGCCGACGGCGGCTCCGGCATCCCCGGCTTCGGCGACTGGGCCGAGCAGCTCATCGCCGAGTCCACCGGCAAGCAGGGCACCGGCCTGCTGCCCGTGGTCGTGGAGAACCCGCAGGCCCCCGGCTTCGCCGACGCGGGCCGCGACGCCACCACCGTAGCCGTCGGCGGCGCCGGCGCCGGCGCGCAGCTGGTGACCACCGGCCCGCTGGGCGCCCAGTTCCTGCTGTGGGAGTTCGCCACCGCGCTGGCCGGGCGGCTGCTGGGCATCGATCCGTTCGACCAGCCCGACGTGGAGGCCGCGAAGAAGGCCGCCCGCGCGCTGCTCGACGGCCCCGACGGCGGTCCGGTCGTGACGCCGGCGCTGGTGTCCGGTTCCGTCGAGGTCTACGCCTCCGGCGACTGGTTCACCGCCGGGGTGGGCACCGTGGCCGAGGCGCTGCGCGCGTTCGTCAAGTCCGCGCCCGCGCACGGCTACCTGGCGGTGCAGGCCTACCTGGACCGCCTCGACGACGCCTCCGCCGCGCTGCTGCGCCCGGAGCTGGCCCGCCGCACCGGCCTGCAGACCACCTTCGGCTGGGGACCGCGCTTCCTGCACTCCACCGGCCAGTACCACAAGGGCGGTCACCAGAACGGCGCGTTCCTGCAGATCACCGGCGAAGCCGAGAACGACCTGGAGGTGCCGGAGCGGCCCTACTCGCTGGCGGGCCTGCAGCGCGCCCAGGCGCTCGGCGACGGCCAGGTGCTCGTCCAGCACGAGCGCCCGGTGCTGCGGCTGCACCTGACCGACCGGGCCGCCGGTCTGGTCGAGCTGGTCAAGGCCGTTCAGGAACTGCACGACGAGAGGGGTGGGGCGTGAGCGCCAGGAACCTGCCGCGCAACCCGCTGCGGGACCCGCGCGACAAGCGGCTGCCGCGGATCGCCGGGCCGTCCGGCCTGACGATCTTCGGCGTGACCGGGGACCTGTCCCGGAAGAAGCTGATGCCCGCCATCTACGACCTGGCCAACCGGGGGCTGCTGCCGCCGGGGTTCGCCCTGACCGGCTTCGCCCGCCGGGACTGGGAGGACCAGGACTTCATGCAGGTCGTCTACGAAGCGGTCAAGGAGCACGCGCGCACCCCGTTCCACCAGTCCGTGTGGGACCGGCTGGCCGAGGGCATCCGCTTCGTGCCGGGCTCGTTCGACGACCCGGAGGCGTTCGACCGCCTCGCCGAGACCGTCAAGCAGCTCGACGAGGAGCGCGGGACCGGCGGCAACCACGCCTTCTACCTGTCGGTGCCGCCGTCGGCGTTCCCGACGGTGCTGACCCAGCTGTCCCGCTCCGGGCTGACCGACCAGTCCCCGGACCAGTGGCGCCGGGTGGTCATCGAGAAGCCGTTCGGGCACGACCTGGAGAGCGCCCAGCACCTCAACAAGATCGTCAACGAGGTGTTCCCCGAGGACTCGGTGTTCCGCATCGACCACTACCTCGGCAAGGAGACGGTGCAGAACATCCTGGCGCTGCGCTTCGCGAACCAGCTGTTCGAGCCGCTGTGGAACGCCCACTACGTCGACCACGTGCAGATCACGATGGCCGAGGACATCGGGCTCGGCGGCCGCGCCGGGTACTACGACGGCATCGGCGCGGCGCGCGACGTCATCCAGAACCACCTGCTGCAGCTGATGGCGCTGACCGCGATGGAGGAGCCGGTCAGCTTCTCCCCCGAGGACCTGCGCGCGGAGAAGCTGAAGGTGCTCTCGGCGACCAAGCCGGTCGGCCCGTTCAGCGAGACCACCGCCCGCGGGCAGTACACCGGTGGCTGGCAGGGCGGTTCGCTGGTTCCGGGCCTGCACGAGGAGGGCGGCTTCGCCAGCGACTCGACCACCGAGACCTATGCGGCGATCACCCTGGAGGTGGAGAGCCGCCGCTGGGCCGGGGTGCCGTTCTACCTGCGCACCGGCAAGCGGCTGGGCCGCCGCGTCACGGAGATCGCCGTGGTGTTCAAGCGCGCCCCGCACCTGCCGTTCGACGACACCATGACGGAGGAGCTGGGCCAGAACGCCCTGGTCGTCCGGGTGCAGCCGGACGAGGGCGTCACGATGCGCTTCGGTTCGAAGGTTCCGGGCACCTCGATGGAGGTGCGGGACGTGACGATGGACTTCGGCTACGGCCACGCGTTCACCGAATCGTCCCCGGAGGCGTACGAGCGGCTGATCCTGGACGTGCTGCTCGGCGAGCCGTCGCTGTTCCCGGTCAACGCCGAGGTGGAGCAGTCCTGGCGGATCCTCGACCCGGTCCTCGACTACTGGGCGGCGCACGGAGCGCCGGAGAACTACAAGGCCGGGACGTGGGGGCCGCCGACCGCGGACTCCATGATGACCCGCACCGGACGTGTCTGGAGGCGCCCGTGATCATCGACCTGCCGTCGACGACCACCTCGCAGGTCAACAAGAAGATGGTCGAGCTGCGCGAGACCGGTGGGGCCGTCGCGCTCGGCCGGGTGCTGACCCTGGTGATCGTCACCGGGGACGGCACCGAGACGGAGAAGGCCATCCAGGCCGCCAACGACGCCAGCCGGGAGCACCCGGCGCGGGTGATCGTGGTGGCCCGGGGCGCCAAGGAAGCCGCGCCGCGGCTGGACGCGCAGATCCGCATCGGCGGGGACGCGGGCGCCTCGGAGGTCGTGGTGCTGCGCCTGTACGGCGCGCTGGCCGACGAGGGCGCCGGTTCCGTGGTGCCGCTGCTGCTGCCGGACGCGCCGGTGGTGGCGTGGTGGCCGACCGAGGCCCCGGAGGTCCCGGCGAAGGACCCGATCGGGATGCTCTCGCACCGCCGGATCACCGACGCGGCCGCGGAGCCCGACCCGATCGAGTTCCTGAAGACCCGCGTCGGCTCCTACGTGGAGGGCGACACGGACCTGTCCTGGACCCGGCTCACCTCATGGCGCGCGATGCTCACCGCGGCGCTGGACCTGCCGCCGTACGAGGCGGTGACCAGCGCCGTCGTCACCGGTGCCGCGGACTCCCCGTCCACGGACCTGCTGGCGGCGTGGCTCGGCGCCTACCTGGAGGTCCCGGTGTACCGGGTGGAGCACCCGCGCGGCCCGGGCATCGTCTCGGCCGAGCTGCGGCGCCCCTCCGGCTCGGTCAAGATCGTCCGGCCGGACGGGAAGGTCGGCACGCTGACCCAGCCGGGCCAGCCGGACCGCCGGCTCTCGCTGCACCGCCGCGAGGTGCGGGACTGCCTGGCCGAGGAGCTGCGCAGGCTCGACCCGGACGAGATCTACGAGATCACCCTCGGTGGGCTGGCCGGGATCCGGCGCGTCGACCAACCCCCCGCCGCCGACGAGCCCGAGCAGGCGGCGACCGAACCGGAGCAGGCGGAAGGCGAGGCATGACCAGGCAAGAAGTCGTCGTGCACGGCGACGGCGAGGTCCTGGCGGCGGCCGCCGCCGCCAGGTTGATCACCCGGATCGTGGACGCGCAGGCCGCGCGCGGATCGGCGTCGGTGGTGCTCACCGGCGGGCGCACCGGCATCGGCGTGCTCGAACAGGTCCGGCACTCCCCCGCCCGGGACGCGGTCGACTGGGCGAACGTGGACGTGTACTGGGGCGACGAGCGGTTCCTGCCGGACGGCGACCCGGAGCGCAACGAGACCCAGGCGCGGGCGGCGCTGCTCGACCACGTGGCGGTGGACCCGGAGCGGGTGCACCCGATGGCCCCGTCCGACGGCAAGTTCGGCGCGGACGCCGACGCGGCCGCCGCGCACTACGCGGAGCTGCTGGCGACGCTGGCCGAGCCGGCCGTGGAGTTCCCGGTGCCGCGCTTCGACGTGCTGCTGCTCGGCGTCGGCGAGGAGGGGCACACGGCGTCGTTGTTCCCCGACACGCCGTACGTGCGGGAGCGGGAACGCGCGGTGGTGGGCGTGCACGACTGCCCGAAGCCGCCGCCGACGCGGATCTCGCTGACGCTGCCCGCGATCCGGTCCGCCGCCGAGGTGTGGCTGATGACCACGGGCGCGGCGAAGGCCGAGCCGGTGGCGGCCGCGCTCGGCGGTGCGGATCCGGTGGACATCCCGGCCGCGGGGGCCGTCGGCCTGGAGCGCACCTTGTGGCTGCTGGACCCGGCGGCCGCGCCGCGCGGCTGAGCACGGCTGATCGAGTCCGGGCCGTCCGCTCCCCCTCGGGGCGGGCGGCCCGTTCGCGTGAAGTGGCCTTTCGTTTTCCCCGGAAATTGGACCTTGGGGGAGTCCACTTCGCCGCGCAGGATGAGCGCATGACCGAACCGACCACCGCACCGCCGTTGTCCTCGACGCCCCGCACCTCGCTGGGGCGCAAGAAGGACCGGGCCGCCACCGACCGCGCCGACCTGCACGACGTGCTCGACGGGGCGCTGATCTGCCACCTCGGCCTGGTCCTCGATGGCCACCCGCAGGTGCTGCCCACCGGGTACGGGCGCGACGGCGAGGTGCTCTACCTGCACGGCTCCACCGGGGCGCGCAGCGTGCTCGCGGCGGGCGCCGAACCGGAGGTGTGCGTGACGGTCACCCTGCTGGACGCGGTGGTGTACTCCCGCACCCTCAACGACCACTCGATGAACTACCGCAGCGCGGTGATCTACGGCCGGCCGCGGACGGTGCTGGACCCGGCGGAGAAGCTGCACGGGCTGCGGGTGCTGTCCGAGCACCTGGCGCCCGGCTCGTGGGACCACGCGCGGGAACCGGACGCGAAGGAGCTCGCCGCGGTGGCGGTGCTGGCCCTGCCGCTGGCGGAGGCCTCGGTGAAGATCCGCTCCGGTCCGCCCACCGACGACCCGGCGGAGCACGCGACGGGCGCCTGGGCAGGGGTCCTCCCGCTCCGCACCGAGTGGGGCACCCCTATTCCGGCCCCGGACCTCGGCCCCGGCATCCCGACC
>NZ_JAIUKC010000250.1:0-5870 GCF_020177435.1 Saccharopolyspora sp. 7B
CCGCCGCACCAGCGCCCCCGCCTGACCTGATCGTTTGGCGCGCACCCCGCCCGGGTAGCCCCGCGGAGACCGGTGATCCTCCACCACCCGGGAGGCAGCGATGCCGCAGACGCTGGCGCACAAGCTCATCACCGCCCACCTCACCGACGGCGAACCCACCCCGGGAACCGAGATCGGCCTGCGCGTCGACCAGACCCTCACCCAGGACGCCACCGGCACCCTCGTCATGCAGGAACTCGAAGCGTTCGGGCTGCGCCGCGCCCGCACCGAGCTCAGCGCCCAGTACGTCGACCACAACCTCCTGCAAACCGACGAGAAGAACGCCGAAGACCACGCCTACCTGCGCACCGCCGCCGCCCACTACGGGCTCTGGTACTCCCCACCCGGCAACGGCGTCTCCCACCCCACCCACATGCAGCGCTTCGGCGCCCCCGGCAAAACCCTCGCCGGCTCCGACTCCCACACCTGCGCCGCCGGATCCCTGGGCATGCTCGCCATCGGCGTCGGCGGCCTCGAAGTCGCCCTCGCCATCACCGGCGCACCACTGCGCCTCCGGATGCCGTACGTGTGGGGAGTGCACCTGGACGGGCGGCTACCGCCGTGGGTGTCGGCCAAGGACGTCGTGCTCGAAATGCTGCGCCGCCACGGCGTCGCCGGCGGCGCCGGGCGCATCATCGAATACCACGGGCCCGGCCTCGCCGAACTCACCGCCATGGACCGGCACGTCATCGCCAACATGGGCGCCGAACTCGGCGCCACCACCACCGTGTTCCCCGCCGACGACGCCGTCCACGACTTCCTGCGCGCCGAAGACCGCGAAGCCGACTTCACCCCGCTGGCCGCCGACCCCGGCGCCGACTACGACCTCACCGAACACATCGACCTGTCCACCCTCGAACCGCTGATCGCCCGGCCCCGCTCACCCGGCAACGTCGTGCCCGTCCGCGAAGCCGCCGGAACCGACATCGGCCAAGTCGTCATCGGCTCCTCCGCCAACCCCGGCCTGCGCGACTTCGCCATCGCCGCCGACATGGTCCGCGGCCGCCGCACCGCCCCGCAGGTCAGCTTCGACATCAACCCCACCTCCCGGCAGATCCTCACCGACCTCGCCGCCACCGGAGACCTCGCCGCACTCGTCACCGCAGGCGCCCGCCTGCACCAGACCGGCTGCCTCGGCTGCATCGGCATGGGACAAGCACCCGCCGAAGGCACCCACTCGCTGCGCACCTTCCCCCGCAACTTCCCCGGCCGCTCCGGCACCCCCGACGACTCGGTGTGGCTGTGCTCCCCGGAGACCGCCACCGCCGCCGCCCTCACCGGCCGCATCCCCCCCCCCCGCGACCTCGCCGTCGAACTCGGGCTGCACCCGCGGCCACGGCTGCCGCAGCACTCCGCCGTCAACACCGCCATGCTCGTCGCCCCACCACCGGCCGACGACGCCGAACGCATCCGGCCGGAGAAGGGCCCCAACATCTCCGCGCTCCCGGAGTTCACCGCCCTGCCCGACCACCTCGACGCCCCCGTGCTGCTGATCACCGGCGACGACGTCTCCACCGACGAGATCTCCCCGGCAGGAGCCCACGCCCTGCCGCTGCGCTCCAACATCCCCGAACTCGCCCGCTTCACCTTCACCCGCCTCGACCCCGACTACCCGCGCCGCGCCGCCGACACCGGGCCGCACATCGTCATCGGCGGCGACAACTACGGGCAGGGCTCCTCCCGCGAACACGCCGCCATCACACCCCGCTACCTCGGCGTGCAGCTGGTCATCGCGAAGTCCTTCGCCCGCATCCACTGGCAGAACCTGATCAACTTCGGGATCCTGCCGCTGCGCTTCACCGACCCCGACGACCACGACCGCATCGACCTCGGCGACGTCCTGACCGCCGACGGCCTGCGCGACCAGCTCCGCACCGGCGGGCCCCTCACCCTCCGCAACACCACGAAGAGTCGCGACATCACCGCCGAACCTCACCTGTCCGAACGACAAACCGAAGCCATCCTCGCCGGAGGCATCATCCCGCTGTCGGCCAACTCCCCTTAAGTCTTCGCACGATGGTGGCCAGCCTTGTTTCGGTCGGACTAGCGCTCCTACGGTGGGGAAACAGCGGTCGAGCACCTGGCCATGACGTCCCTGGCCCACATCGGAACCGCAGCGCCGCACCCGGGCACAGCCACCGAGATCACCGGTGGCCACCGCAACGCGCCGCCGCCACCGACACGCCCGGACCAGCCACCCCGGCCGCGAACAGCATTCGAACACGGGGGAGGCAGTGTGATTCTCGCGAACACCGGCAACAGCGACCGCACCGCGCACCAGCGGCACGCCCCGGTCGGACTCGAACCGCAACGCACGATCACGCCGCCCCGCGACGCCGGAGAACCCGTCAGCGGCACCCCCGGCCACCCCCGCACCCTGCGGCTGGCCGTGCACCGGCCCGACCCCGGCGTCGTCGTCGTCCCGGTCGGCGGCGAGATCGACCTCGCCGCCGCACCCCGCCTCGGCGAAATGGTCCGCCAACGCCTCACCGCCGCCGCCCTGCGCGCCGTCGTCCTCGACCTCACCGACGTCACCTTCTGCAGCTCCGCCGGGCTCGAACTGCTCCTGCACGCCCAACGGCGCGCCGAATGCCGCCGCACCCCGCTCTACGTCGTGTTCGGCACCGGAGCCGTGCTGCGGCTGATCACCCTCACCGGCCTCGCCGACCGGTTCACCAGCCGCGCCACCACCGCCCACGCCATCGCCGACATCCGCCGCCACCACCTCTGACCCCGGCCGCAGCACCTCACCCCGCGCGGCACATCGCCACCCGCGGCCAGTGCGGGAACACTGCCTGCTCGGCCGCATGCCTCGCCGCCAGCCCCGGCGACATCACCGCAGGCGGCACCTCCCGGAAACCCAGGCGCGCGTAGTACGGGGCGTTCCACGGCACCAGCCGGAACGTCGTCAACGTCAACGCCGCACACCCGAACCGCACGACCCGCGGACCCGCGTGCGCCAGCAGCGCGGCACCGATGCGCCGCCGCGCACACCGCGGATCCACGCTCACCTGCGCCACGTGCAACGCCCCGTCCAACCGCTCGGCGGCCAGGAACGCCACCGGGCCGGCCACCTCCACCGCCACCCACAACGCGCCGCGATCCCGGAACCCCTCCAGCACCCGCACCGGCATCGGCGGATCCAACGCCACCCGATCCATCCCCACCTCCCGGAAGCACGCACCCGAACGGCGCTCCACCTCCGGCAACGCCGCCAGATCGGCGGCCTCCGCGACACGAATCAGCACCACCCCAGCATCACCACCGGCCACCCGCGGCGGCAACCGAATTGCCGAACCGACCGTGTCGTTGCTCGCCACCGCGGCGAAACCCCACCGCACAGGCCCGCGACAGGGCAGACTGGCCCCGTGACCGGATCAGTGGAAGATCAGGTGGCGCAGCGGCCGATCGCATCCGCGCCCAGCATCGCCGACCCGCCGAGCCTGGTGGAACTGGCGGCCGGAACCCTCCGGCACATGATCATCAGCGGCGGATTGCGCTGCGGCGACCGCATCGTGGAGAACCGCCTCACCCACGAGATGGGCATCAGCCGCCCACCCCTGCGCGAAGCGCTGCGCGTGCTCGAACACGAAGGACTCGTGCGCCAGCTGCCCCGCAAGGGCGTCATCGTCACCCCGCTGACCCTGCACGACATCTACGAGATCGTCACCCTGCGCCGCGAACTCGAACGCTTCGCCGTCCGCCACGGCGTCCCGGTGCGCGAACCCGCCCGGCTCCGCCGCTGCCGCACCGCCCTGGACGCCCTCGCCGCCACCACCGGCGACCCCGCCCTGTTCGCCGAACGATCCCTGCACCTGCGCCTGGCCGTGGTGGGACTCGCCGGCAACGAACGCCTGGAGGACACCTGCCGCAACCTCGGCCTCCAGCTGATGCTCGCGCTCACCCTCACCCACCGCGTCGCACCCGCCCCCGACCTCGCCGCGCAACGGGGCCTGGTCGAGGCCATCGCCGACGGCGATGCCGATACGGTGCTGGCGGAACTGGCCCGCACCACCGACTCCCGCGTCTTCGACGGCGTCGAAGCGGTCGTCGACGGCCATTCCCACGACGCGGTGCAATGGCTGCGCCGCGAACGCGCCGACCCGGAGGACCCGTGAACGCCCCAGCCGAGACCGCCCGCACCATCACCATCGACGAGCACACCCCGCAGCTGGACGAGGGCGCCTGGGCCGCACCCGGCGCCACCCTCATCGGCCGCGTGCACCTGCACGCCGACGCCAGCATCTGGTACGGGGCGGTGCTGCGCGGCGACAACGAGGACATCACCGTCGGCGAAGGCAGCAACGTCCAGGACGGCTGCGTGCTGCACGCCGACCCCGGGTTCCCGGCCACCGTCGGCCGCGGCGTCACCGTCGGGCACCGCGCCGTGCTGCACGGCTGCACCGTCGGCGACCACTGCCTGATCGGCATGGGCGCCGTCGTCCTCAACGGCGCCGCCATCGGGGAGGGCTCGCTGATCGCGGCCGGAGCCGTCGTGCTCGAAGGCACCGAGGTCCCGCCCGGCTCCATGGTCGCCGGCACCCCCGCGAAGGTCCGCCGCGAACTCACCGAAGACGAACGCGCCCGCCTGCGGCTGTCCGCGGAGGTCTACGTCGCCAACGCCGGACGCCACCGCGACGCCCTGACCGGCTGACGCCGCCCGCGCGCGGCAGGGGAGGGGAGCGGTACCACCGCAACCGGCCCCGAACGTGCGAAATGCCGTGGCCCCGTCCGAAGTGGACGGAAGCCGCGGCATCTTCAGCAAGCCTGCGTGGGTCGCGAGGTCTCACTTGATGTGGCGTTGACCGTGCTCGCCGGAGCACCGCGCACGCGGTGGGCGCCGGTCCGCGACCCGGTGGGGCGCCACGTTCAGCCGTAGTGACCGGGGCTGACGAACAGAGCCTCAGCTCTGACCGCGACGGGCGGCCGAGCTCACGACCTGCGAGTGGGGGTGTCGCATCACGGTGCGAGCCCGTCCCATCTCCCGTGCCATGTCACCCAGCCAACGAACCAGACCTGCCATCTCGGCATCCCTTCACGCGTAGTGGTCCAGCCGCCACCACCCGCCCCGTGCCCCGCGAACTGGTGCGCCCCGGGTGAGCAAGTGGTGCCACCCCCGTAGTCGTCACTGGTGAACGTCGTGTTTCACCCCGCAAGTAACGAACAGGTAACGAACTCTGGTGCGGGTGGATTCACCCCACGACACCCGGATGAAACGTTTCACCACACACCAGCCGCACCCGAACCATCACGCAGGGCGACTCCCCACCGCATCCCGCACCTCTTCCACCATCGACATCCCCGACTCCCGCGCACAATGCGCACAGCAGAAGAACCGGCCGCTCACCTCCACCCCGTGCCCCAAGATCCGGCACCCGCAGTGCTCGCACTGCGGCGCCAACCGCTGCGCCGCGCACTCGAACGAATCGAACACGTGCACCCCGCCACCCGACGTGCGCACCTCGAAACTCATCCAGTACTCGTTCCCGCACACCTCGCACGTACCCATCACCACGTCGCCTCCACGATCATCGGGGACCGCGCGCCACACCGGCACGCCCTGCGAAAGGCCCCAGCATGCGAGGCCCCGCGCACCCCGGCAACCGCCATGACCTGCACGAGCGATCACCCAGCCCGGTTCGGCGGCACCCACCCCCACCGGCGATGTGCCACGATGATCGACGCTCAGCAGTGGTCTGCACCAACCCGCTCCGACCGAGGGGACACCGCATGCACGACGACCGCGCCGTAGTGGAAAAACGCCTCGACCGCATCCTCGCCGAACGACTCCGGCCCGCCGTGCACACCCGCACCCCCCCCCACCACATCCC
>NZ_JAIUKC010000251.1:0-5383 GCF_020177435.1 Saccharopolyspora sp. 7B
GGCCGGTGGTCAGTGGGGGAGGCGGGGTTCGACTTGGCGGGCGATCTTCTCGGCCTCGCCGCAGGGGTCGGGGATACCACCGGGGAAGATCTCGTTCACGGTGACGATCGCGACTCCGCCGCCCGCGTCGACGAGGACGTTGCAGATCCCGCGGTCCGTGGCGCCTGCACTGACGCCGGTGGCGGCGGCCCTGCCGTTGATGTCGAACTTCTGGTAGCTGTCCCAGTTCCCGTGGGTCGCGTAGCTGCCGACCGTCTCGTCCTGGTTCTTGTACAAGGTCAGCATGGCGCTCTCACCCTCGAAGGAGCAGCCCGGTTCGAAGGAGACGTCTTCGACGCGTTCGGGCGCACCGCCAACCCCCGCAGCGGCCAAGTCGTCCGGTGTGAAGAACGCGCACGGATCCAGGTCTTTGAGCCCGGATGCCTTGGGCTGCGGCTCGGGGGAGTTCTGCTCCGACCCTGGGTCCGTGCCTCCCAACGCGCAGCCGGACACGCCGAACAGTCCGGCGCAAACAACGGTGGCGAGCAACCGGCGGGAACGTCGGGTCACTGGATACCTCTCTGCATGTCTTCAGCGATCTGATCATCGGTGGATCGGTAGTCTTTGGCGGCTGCGCGGAAGGCGTCCGCCTGTTCCATGAGGACTTTCATCAGCTCGTTGACCAGCGGAATTGCTCCGGAGTCCGGATGCTGTGCCTTGTCCTTGAACCGTTGCGCCAGCTGCTGGCCGTCGGGATAGTCTCCCAACCCGGTAAGGCGGGTGATCTGATCGGTTCGTCGAAGGAGTTTCGCGAGCGCCCGCACCTCCTCCTCAACCCTCTTCGCCGCCCGTTCCGCGACTTCCGGGTCGAGCGCGAGCTTGCCCGCCCCTACCTGCTGGTTGATCCATTGGGTCTGCGATCGGACCTGGTGCAGTCCTTCCGCCGCCCCGGCGAATCCCCCGTCTCCGCCCGCCATGCGCCCCTCCGCCGGTTGATCACGTGTGCCACGGATCGTAGCGAGGTGGTGACGGCGCGGGTGGTGGTTTCCGCTGCGCCGACCGGGTAGCGCTACACGGCGGCTTCGGCGGGGGCGCGGCGGAGGATGTCGTCGACGGTCTCCTCGGGGGCCTGCTCGGAGGTGTCGAGCCACAGGCCGAGACGGGGCGTCTCGTCGCGCAGCACCGCGTCGAGCGCTCGGACGGACCACTCGTCGTAGGCGACCTTCCCGCGCGCTGCTTCCCGTGCCCCGATCTCCTCCGGGCTCGGCGCGAGCACCACCAGGTACAGCGGCCGGGTGCGGATGGTGGCCGCGAGTTCGGCGAAGTGTTCGCCGAGCACGACGTCCTGGGTGATGACGGTGAACCCGGCGGCGGTGTACTGGTCGCAGGACTGGGCGGTGAGCCGGTGGCGCAGCCGCAGTTGCCGCTGCGCCTCGTCGGTGGCGTCGGGCGCCATGTCCACCCGCCCGTTGATGATCATGCGGCGGAACAGGTCGCCGCGCAGGTGCACCGAGTTCGGCAGCCGTTCGGCGAGCAGCTGCGCCACCGTGGACTTGCCTGCGGCCTGGATCCCGGTGATCACGATGGCGGCCTGGGCGAAGGGCTCAGCGGCCATGGGCGGTTCTCCTCGGCGGCGCGGATGTCGGGCGGTACTCGACGGGGACGTCGCGCGGGTCGGTGGTTCGGCGCGGTCCGGTCGCGGCGCGCCTCTTCCCCGAGGAGATCGACTCCAGCCTAGCGCCGCCCGCCCGCCGGTTTCGCCCGATTCCGCGAAGTGGTTCCCTCCGCTCCCAGCTCATCGGATCGTGAGAACCTGCGGGCATGCGGATGCGTCCGGAGCGGAGCGCGGTGCTGTTCGACATCGACGGCACCCTGATCGACTCGACGGCGGTCGTCGAGCACGTGTGGTCGCGGGTGGCGGCCGCGTTCGGCGTGCCGCGCGAGCCGGTGCTGGCGGTGTGCCACGGGAAGCGGGACGCGGACGTGGCCGCCGAGTTCTTCCCGGCAGCGGTGCGGGCCGAGGTGCTGGCGGAGGTCGCGCGGCTGGAGCTGGCCGCCGCGGACGCGGTGGTGGCGGTGCCCGGCGCGGCGAACGTGCTGGGGCAGCTCGATCCGCGGCGGTGGGCGGCGGTGACCTCCGGCGGCCGCGAGCTGATGACGGGCAGGCTCCGGGCGGCGGGCCTGCCGCTGCCGTGCACGCTGATCTGCGCGGAGGACGTGTCCCGCGGCAAACCCGATCCGGAGGGCTACCTGGCGGCGGCCCGGGAGCTGGTGGTGGATCCGGCGGACTGCGTGGTGGTGGAGGACTCGCCGCCGGGCGTGGCGGCGGGCGTCGCCGCGGGCGCGCTGGTCGCGGCCGTGACCACCACGCACCCGCGGGAAGCGCTCGGCGGGGCGCACGTGGTGCTGCCGGAGCTGTCGGCCGTGCTGGGATTGCTCTGATGGTGAAGCTGGACCGGTTGATCAACGTGCTCGGCGGCTACGGGGCGCGGCTGGAGTGCGCGCCGCGCGGGCGGGACGTGGAGCTGCGCGGGGTGGCGCTGCACGATTCGGCGGGCACCGACGAGGTGCTGCTGGCCGTCGGCGTCGAACCGGGCGCGATCGGCGAGCTGCTGCGCACCACGATGGCCGCGGTGGTGCTGCTGCGCGAGGTCGCAGGCCCGGAGCTGGCGGTGGCCCGCGAGCGGGGCGTCGCGGTGGTGCTGGTCGACGGCGACGTGCTGTGGGGGCAGTTGGCGGCCGTCGTCTACGGACTGGTGCTGGAGGGCCGCGAAACGGAGGCGGGCCGCGGCCCGACGGACCTGTTCGCGTTGGCCGATGCGCTGGCGGCGTCGGTGGGCGGCCCGGTGACCATCGAGGACCGGCATTCGGGGGTGCTGGCGTATTCGAGCAGGCAGGAATCGGCGGACCGGGCGCGGCTGGCGACGATCCTGGGCAGGCGGGTGCCCGCGGAGATCCGCGCCGAGCTCGCGTCGCGCGGCGTGTACGCGCACCTGGCCTCGTCGGACGAGCCGTTCTTCGCCGAACCGATGCCGGAGTTCCACGGCCGCGCCCTGGTGGCGGTCCGCGCGGGGCGGGAACTGCTCGGGTCGATCTGGGTGGAGGTGCCGGAGCCGCTGAGCCCGGAGCGGGCCGCGGCGCTGCGCGAAGGGGCCCGCACCGCTTCGCTGCACCTGCTGCGGGCGCGCGCCAGCGCCGACCTGGAGCGGCAGGTCGAATCGGACCTGGTGATCGGCCTGCTGGAGGGCCAGGCGGACGCACCGGCGGTGCTGAGCAGGCTCGGGTTGCGCGGCACCGGTTTCCAGGTGGTGGCGGTGCAGGCCGAGGACGCCCAGGACGCGGCGGTGCTGATCGCGTTCGAACGCGCCACGTCCGGCTTCGGCTGGGCACGGCCGGGGCGCAGCGCGCTGTTCGCGAACACCGTCTACACGGTGTTGCCCGAGGCGGAACCGGGGGAGCGGTGGTTCCGGCGGCTGCTGCGGGAGATGCCCGCGGAGGTGCGGCTGCGCGCCGGGGTCGGTGGTGCCGCGGAACCCCTGGAGCTGCCGGTGAGCAGGCGGGAAGCGGACGAAAGCCTCGCCGTCGTCGGTTCCCGCGAGATCGTCGGCTACGACGACGCCTGGCACGAGATCCTGCTGCGCAGGCTCCGCAACGCGGCCTCCGGTGGCCGGTTGCCCGCACGCGGCCCGGTGCGGCAGCTGCACCGCCACGACGCCGAGCACGGCACCCGGTACGCGGCGACGTTGCGGGAGTGGCTGCGCTGCCAGGGCGATCCGGGGGCGGCGGCGCGGCGGCTCGGCGTGCACGCGAACACGGTGCGCTACCGGATGCGGAAGATGACCGAGGTGGCGCCGATCGACGTGACCGACCCGGACCAGCGGCTCGCGCTGATCGTCGCGCTGCTCATCGAATAGTTCCGGATCACCAAACGGCGGCGCCCAGGTTGTGCGGATCTGACAACCGGACCGGCGCCGTGGCCCAGCACACTCGGATGCAGCCGAGCTGAGGAGGGCGAACATGGCTGGCAACGACCAGACGCCGCGGCACGTGGTGGTCGCGGGTGCCGGTGCCGTCGGGTTGTCGACGGCGTGGTTCTTGCAGGAGCACGGCGTGCGGGTCACGGTCGTGGACCGGGACGGCGTGGCCGCCGGTTCGTCCTGGGGCAACGCGGGCTACCTGGCGCCGGCGTTCTCCATCCCGCTGCCGGAGCCGAGCGTGCTGCGCTACGGCCTGCGCTCGCTGCTGGACCGCAACGCCCCGCTGTACGTGCCGGCGAAGGTCGACCCGGGCCTGTGGGCGTTCCTGGCGCGCTTCGCGGCGCACTGCAACATGGGGTCGTGGCGGCGTGCGATGCAGCCGTTCGTGCCGATGAACAACGAGTGCCTGGACGCGTTCGACGCGCTCACCGCCGGTGGCGTGGCGGCCCCGACCCGGTCCGCGCCGATCACCGCCGGGTTCGAGAAGGCCGAGCAGGTCGCCGACCTGCGCCGCGAGTTCGACCTGATCCGCGAGTCCGGGCAGGACGTGCAGGTCGTGGAGTCCTCGGTCGCCGAGGCGCAGGTGCCGCAGCTGTCCTCGCACATCGAGGCGGTGCTGCGCATCGAAGGCCAGCGCTACGTGGACCCCGGCGAGTTCGTGCGCTCCCTCGCCCGCTCCGTGGAGCAGCGCGGCGGCACGATCCGCACTGGTTTCGCCGTGCAGGACGTGCGGCGCGAGCGCGGCGGCGTCGTGCTGCGCTCCGCCGACGACGCGATCACCGCCGACACGGTGGTGCTGGCCACCGGTGCCTGGCTGAGTGCGCTGGCGAAGCCGCTCGGCGTGCGGACCGCGGTGCGCGCGGGCCGCGGCTACTCGTTCACCGTGCCCACCGAGGAACCGGTGCCCGGCCCGATCTACCTGCCCGCCGTGCGGGTGGCCTGCACGCCGTACCAGGGCGGGCTGCGGGTCGCCGGAACCATGGAGTTCCGCTCCCCGGACGCCAAGCTCTACCCGGAGCGCATCGCCGCCATCGAACGCTCGGCGAAACCGCTGCTGCGCGGCGTGTCCTGGGCGGACCGCAAGGACGACTGGGTCGGCGGGCGGCCCGTCACGCCCGACGGGCTGCCGCTGATCGGCGGGACCGCGATGCCCGACGTGTTCGTCGCCGGTGGTCACGGCATGTGGGGGCTCACCCTCGGTCCGCTGACCGGGCGGCTGCTGTCCGAGCAGATCGTCACCGGCAAGCAGCCCGACCAGCTGCGGCCGTTCAACCCGCTGCGCTGACGCGCCACGAAGACCATTTCCTGGAGAGCAGGGGCCGCCGCGCCCCCCCCCGCGGCCCCCCCCCCCCCCCCCCCCCCCCCGCCCCCCGCCACCGGGATCTTTTGCAAGTGCGCGGGGGGGGCGGGGGCGGCCGGGGGGGGGG
>NZ_JAIUKC010000252.1:0-5233 GCF_020177435.1 Saccharopolyspora sp. 7B
CACCGCCTCACCCGGACCCGGATCGGGGACGATGATGTCGACGACCTCGACCGGCGCTCCCTTGCCGGTCGCCACGACGCCGCGCACTTCGGTCATCCAGAGCTCCAGTTCAGACGTGGGGAAATCCTGCAGGATTCGGTTGTCACCAGCCGTATTCGCCGGCGGCGTCGATGAGCCAGTCCGCGACGTACCGCGCGAACGACGAACGCACGATCAGCCAGTAGGTGGGCAGCGCCGCGTCCCGGCACACCAGCACGACGGCGGCCCGCGCCAGCAGCGTCTGCGCGCACCGGCCGGTCGCGAAGCCGCGCGGATGCAGGTCCAGCGCGCAGCCCATGTTCAGCAAGTCCCGGGCGTGCGGCCCGGAAACCTCCAGGATGGTGCGGTGCGCGGACACGTCCACCACCGCGCCGTGATCGCCGTCGAGCGCGGTGGTCAACGTGTCCGAAATGGACTCGGCGGCGCCTTCCGGTCCGATCAGCAGCCATTCGTCCGGGCCGAGGCCGAGGACCAGCGCTCCTTCGGCGTGCACCACCTCGCCGGGCTGGTTCGGCAGCATCGCGTGGATCGCGGTGCCGATCCGCTCCGCGCCGGACCCCTTCGGGTCCACCCGCAGCGTGATCTGCGCCTTGAACGGCACCTCGGTGATGTGCACGGCGTCCGGCCCGGACCGCGCGGCGAGCGCCTCCGCCCGGGTCGCCAACGGGGACTCTCCGTAGGGCTCAGCCATCGCGGCGCGCTCCTTCCTTGTCGTAGAAGACGGGTTCGGTGACCGTGAGCGGGACCAGCCGGCCGTCGAGCGGGCTGTAGACGGTGTCGCCGATGCGGTCCCGCCCGCCCTTCACCAGCGCCAGGCTGAACCCGCCGCCGAGCACCGCGCTGCGGTAGCTGGAGGTGACGTGGCCCAGCATCGGCACCGGTGGGGCGGGCAGCACCTCGCTCGCCACCAGCTGCGACCCTTCCGGCAGCACCAGGGATTCGTCCTGCGGTCGCAGGCCGACGAGGTGCTTGCGGTCCGGCCGGGCGTTGTCGGCGCGGGCGAAGGAGCGCATGCCGAGGAAGTCGTCCTTCTTCTTCGACACCGCCCAGCTCATGCCGAGGTCGTGCGGGGTGACGGTGCCGTCGGTGTCCTGCCCGACGATCGGGAAGCCCTTCTCCGCGCGCAGCACGTGCATCGTCTCGGTGCCGTACGGGGTGATGTCGAAGGGGCGGCCGGCTTCGTGCAGGGCTTCCCACACCTCGCGGCCGTACCACCAGGGCACGTTGATCTCGAAGGCGAGCTCGCCGGAGAAGCTGATCCGGCACACCCGCGCCCTCCTGCCCGCGACGACGCCGTCCTGCCAGGACATGAAGGGGAACGCGTCGTTGTCCAGCTCCAGCCCGGTGGCCACCCGGGCGAGGACTTCGCGGGACTTCGGCCCGGCGAGCGCGATGGTGGCCCACTGCTCGGTGACCGAGGTCAGGTGCACCCGCAGCTGCGGCCACTCGGTCTGCAGCCATTCCTCCAGCCAGTCCAGCACGCCGGCCGCGCCACCGGAGGTGGTGGAGAGGAGGTACCGCTGCTCGCCGGTGCGCATCACGGTGCCGTCGTCGAAGACCATGCCGTCCGCGGTGCACATCAGCCCGTACCGGATGCGGCCGACCTTGAGCGTGCTCATCTTGTTGGTGTAGACGAGGTCGAGGAACGCGGCGGCGTCCGGCCCCTGCACGTCGATCTTGCCGAGGGTGGACACGTCCTGCATGCCGACCCCGGAACGCACCGCCGCGCACTCCCGCAGCACCGCGGTCTCCATGTCCTCCCCGGGCCGCGGGTAGTACCAGGGCCGCTTCCACTGCCCCACGTTCTCGAACGGCGCCCCGCGCTGCACGTGCCAGTCGTGCATCGCGGTGACCCGCACCGGGTCGTAGAGGTCGCCGCGGTCGCGCCCGGCGAGGGCGGCGAACGCGACCGGCGTGTAGGGGGCGCGGAACGTGGTGGTGCGGGACGGTTCCCGCCCGAGCAGCTGCGCGATGATGCCGGAGGTGAGGGTGCCGGAGGTCTTGCCCTGGTCGTGCGCGGTGCCGATGGTGGTGTAGCGCTTGACGTGCTCCACCGAGTCGAGCCCGGCGCCGACGGCCTTGCGGATGTCGGCGACGGTGGCGTCCCGCGCGAGGTCGACGAACTGGTTGGCGCCTTCGGAGTCGGCGGGGCTGGGCAGCAGCCAGGTGGTGCGCCCGGCCAGCACCGGCGGGTTCTTCGCCGCGGGCAGTTCGGGCGCCACGGCGTCGAACCCGGCGGCGCGCGCCGCGGCTCCGCCCGCTTCGGCACCGGTGCGCAGGCAGTCGCCGGTGCCGAACACGCCGGCGCAGGCACCGGCCGACTGCACGGAGCGCAGGTCCTCCTCGGGCACGTACCCGCCGATCCGCTCCGAGTAGCGCACCCCGCCGCGGCCCTGGGCGTGCAGGTGCACCGCCGGGTTCCAGCCGCCGGAGACCAGCAGCAGGTCGCAGCGCACGACTTGGCGGACGGTCACCGGCTGGTGCTCGTCGGAGCGCAGCCCGGCGAGGTGCGCGCTGACGACCCGGCCGACGCCGGAGGTGCCGACGACGGCGGCGTCCGGGCGGATCGTGATGCCGCGTTCCACGCACAGCGAGGCCCAGTAGGTGGGCACCACGTCGCGCACGTCGACGATGGCGGCGATCTCCACCCCGGCGTCGTGCAGGTCGATCGCGGCCGCGTAGGCGCTGTCGTTGGTGGTGAACACGACGGCCCGCGTGCCGGGCAGCACGCCGTAGCGGTGCAGGTAGCTGCGGGCGGACGCGGCGAGCATGGTGCCGGGCCGGTCGTTGCCGGTGAACACCACGGGCCGTTCGTGCGCCCCGGTGGCCAGCACGGTCTCGCGGGCCCGGATGCGCCAGATGCGCTGGCGGCTGGGCGCGTCGTCGCCGCGGTGCTGCACGGCCACGAAGTAGCCGTCCTCGTAGTGCCCGAAGACGGTGGTGCGCGGGAGGGTGCGCACCTCCGGCAGCGATTCGAGTTCGGCGACGGCGCGGCGCACCCAGTCGGTGCCGGGCTTGCGGTCGAGCTCTTCGCCGCTGCCGAGCAGGGCGCCGCCGAACTCGGTGTCGGCGTCGGCGACGATCACCCGCGCCCCGCTGCGGGCCGCGGTCAGCGCGGCGGCCAGCCCGGCCGGTCCGGCGCCGACGACGAGCACGTCGCAGTGCGCGTGCATCGCGTCGTAGCGGGCCGGGTCGGGTTCGTCCGACAGCCGTCCTTGGCCGGGGATGGAGGTGGCTTCCAGGCCGTCGACGAGTTCGACGGTGGTGGCGGTCAGCATCGGTTCCGGGAACGGCTTCTCGATCTGCACCAGGGCGTTCGGGTCTTCCGGCCCGGCGGCCATGATGCCGCGGGGGCGCCCGTACTTGATGCTGGTGGAGATCTGGTGCACGCCGTTGGCCAGCAGCGCGGAGGCGAGGGTGTCGCCTTCGCGGCCTTCGTAGTCCTGGCCGTCGAAGCGGAACCGGACGGGCCGGCGGCGGTCGATGCGTCCCCCGTCGGCGGTCCTGAACTCGTTGCTCACCTGGTCACCGTCCTCGTCGCGCCGTCGGGGTGGATCTCGTTGGTGGTGGTGTCGCGCTGCACGGTGAACCAGCGCCGGCAACCGGCGTGGTGCGACCAGCGCTCGGTGAACACGCCCTTCGGATTGGCGCGGTAGAACAGGAATCGCGCCCAGTCCTCATCGGACACCGACTGCGGGTCGTCCGGGTAGCGGACGTCGGCTTGACCGCCGTAGTGGAATTCGGTCTCGTTCCGCGGCCCGCACCACGGGCAGGGGATCAGCAGCATGTGCGGACTCCGTTCAGTGCGCGACGCCCGCGGCGCCGTGCTCGTCGACGAGGGCTCCGGTGGTGAACCGCTCCAGCCCGAAGGGCGCGTTGAGCGGGTGCGGTTCGTCGTGGGCGATGGTGTGCGCGTAGCACCAGCCGACACCGGGCGTGGCCTTGAACCCGCCGGTGCCCCAGCCGCAGTTGACGTACAGGCCGTCGAACGGGGTGCGGCCCATGATCGCGGAGGCGTCGGGGGTGACGTCCACGATCCCGGCCCAGGTGCGCAGCACGTGCGCCCGCGCGAAGATCGGGAACAGTTCGACGGCCGCGGTGAGCTCGCGTTCGATGGTGTGGAACGCGCCGCGCTGCCCGTAGGAGTTGTAGGCGTCGATGCCGGCGCCGAGGACCAGTTCTCCCTTGTGCGCCTGGCTGACGTAGACGTGCACGGCGTTGGACATGACCACCGTGGGGTGCACGGGTTCGAGCAGTTCGGACACGAGCGCCTGCAGCGGGTGGCTCTGGATCGGCAGCCGCAGCCCGATGGTGTCGGCGAGCACCGAGGTGCTGCCCGCGGCGGCCAGCGCGACCTTGCCCGCGCGGATGTTCCCGCGGGTGGTCTCGACGCCGACGACCCGGTCGCCGACGGTCTCGAATCCGGTGACCTGGCAGTTCTGCACCAGGTCCACGCCCATCCGGTCCAGCGCGCGGGCGAAGCCCCAGGCGACGTGGTCGTGCTTGGCGATGCCGGCCCGCGGCTGCCAGGTGCCGCCGTGCACCGGGTAGCGGAGGTCCTCGGAGGTGTTCAGGATCGGGCAGATCTCCTTGACCTGCGCGGGATCCAGCCATTCGGCGTCGACGCCGTTGAGCTTGTTCGCCTCGACGCGGCGAACGCTGTCGCGGACCTCCTGCAGCGAGTGCGCCAGGTTCAGCACGCCGCGCTGGGAGAACAGCAGCGGGTAGTCCAGCGCTTCTTCGAGCCCTTCCCACAGCTTCAGCGCGTGCTCGTAGAGCCCGGCGCTCTCGTCCCACAGGTAGTTGGAGCGGATGATCGTGGTGTTACGGGCCATGTTCCCGCCCGCGAGCCAGCCGCTCTCCAGCACCGCGACGTTGGTGATGCCGTGGTTGACGGCGAGGTAGTAGGCGGTGGCGAGCCCGTGCCCGCCGCCACCGACGATCACCACGTCGTAGGAGCGCCTCGGGTCCGGGGAGCTCCAGAGCCGATCCGGGTGCTCGGGCAGGTCTGCACCGGGTGTGCGCGGCGACATCAGAGCCCTCCGTTCAGGTTCGGGTACAGCGGGAACTTGCGGGTGAGCGCCTCGACGCGGTCGCGCAGCGCCTCGGTGTCGGTGGTGGGTTGGAGTGCTGTGGCGATGATGTCGGCGACTTCGGTGAATTCGGTGGTGGTGAAGCCGCGGGTGGCCAGGGC
>NZ_JAIUKC010000253.1:0-4976 GCF_020177435.1 Saccharopolyspora sp. 7B
GCGGGAGGTAGTGCGGTTCCGGCGAGCCGCCGGACTCGGTCGCGGGCAGCGGTTGCGCGGCCGGGGGCGGGCCCACCGGGCGCTCACCCCACGGGGGCTGTGGCTGCGTCATGACCGATCTCCCGGCTTCGCCGACGACTGGAGCGGACCGAGCTTAGCGGTGCCGGGACCGGGTCCCGTGCGCTGATCGCTCCACATCGGAGCAGGTGGCGGCGCGGCGGCGGCGCGCACCGGCCTGCCCGGGTTCGGGCGCGCGGGATCCGCGGGTGCCGGCCCGGCGGCGCCGCCCAGGACCGGCGCGCAGCTCGGCAGGCCTGCTCGGGGCAGGCCGGGTCTGTCCGATGTGGACTGAGCGGTGCGTGCCGTCCGGTGGGCCGTGGCGGTCCCGGAATCCGGGTCGGAACCGGCGCTTCCGGTCATCGGTCGGCTCCTCGGCTCGTCGGGTCGGACGGAGATCGAGGGTAACCAGGCGGAGCTAGGGTCGTGCCGTGTTTCGCGAACCGCGTTCGGGACCGGGTGGGAAACCCTCGCCGACCTCGCTGCTCGCCGCGGTCGCGGTGCTGGCCGCGGCGCTGCTCACCGCCGCCCCGGCCGCCGCCGCGCAACCGGTGAACGTGCTGCCCGGCACCGCCGCCACCGACGTGCGGGCCAAGCTGGAGCGCGACGGCGCGCTCACCGTCACCGAGCGGATCGCCGTCCCCGCCGGGAATCCGGTGCACCGCACCATCCCGCTGCGGCAGCCCGCCGCCGACGGCGGCGACCGGGTGTTCTCCCTCGCCGACGTGCGGCTCGACGGCGGAGACGTGCAGGTCGGGCCGGACGCGGTGCGGCTCGTCCTCCGGCCCGGCGAGGCGACGTTCCGGTACGCGGTCCGCGGCGCCGTCGCCGACGACGGGCCGGAGCAGGAGGTCCGCTGGCAGTTCTCCGGCGGCTGGGACGTGCCGGTGGACCGGATCTCGGCTTCGCTGCTCGCCCCGCAGGTGCCGCGGGACATCACCTGCCTGGCCGGGCCGGTCGGCGGCGACGAGCGCTGCGACCGCTACGAGATCGGCCGCGCCCAGCAGGTGCAGGCCCTCCAGTTCGGCCTCGCACCCGGTGATCGGCTGGTGCTGTCGATCCGGGTGCCGGGCGGGGCGGTGCCGTCGAACGCCGTCGTGGAGCGGCCCTTCGACCCGGCCCACGCGTTCTCGCCGCACCCGGGTGCCATCGCGGGCGTGGCCGGGGTCGGGCTGCTGCTGATCGGTGCGCTCGGGACGCTGCGGCACCTGCGCCGCCGGGACGCCCGCACCGCCGCCGCGGCGACCGGGCCGGCCGAGGTGCTGACCACGACCGCAGCCGGGACCACCTTCACCTCGCCGGACGGGGTGCTGCCCGGGCACGTCGGCACCGTCCTCGGCGAACGGGCGGAGCTCGTGGACGTCGCGGGCACCGTCGTGGACCTCGCGGTGCGCAACTACCTGGGGATCGAGGAGCTGGCCGCGGACTGGCGCATCGTGCGCCGCAGCCCGCCGGACGCCGCGTTGCGCGATCACGAGCGAGCCGTCCACGACCTCCTGGTGGGTGAACGCGATCAGGTGTCGCTCGGGGAGCTCGGTCGCGGCGACCTCGCTCCGGTGCGGGAAGCGCTCTACGCGGAGGTCGTCGCGCGAGGCTGGTTCGCCCGCAGGCCCGACGCGGCGCGGAACCTGCTCTGGTGGGGCGGGATCGGCATCGCGCTCGCCGGGGCGCTGCTCGCGGTGCTGCTGGTGCTCACCGGGCCGCTGGGGCTGATCGGCGTCGCGGTGGCGGTCGGCGGGCTCGTGCTGACCGCCGCTTCCCGCTCGTTGCCCGCCCGCACCGCGCGGGGCGCCGTGCTGGCCGGGCGGCTGCGAGGTCTGCGGGCCCACCTGAGTTCGGTTCCGGTGGCCACCTTCCCCGCCGCCGATCGGGAAGCGGCGTGCTTCCGCGCGCTGCCGTACGCGCTGGTGCTCGGCGAGGTCGAGCGGTGGCTGGCCGCGTGGGCGGACCTCGACGCCGCCGACGCGCCCGTCGCGCACTGGTACCGCGAGCGGGGAGCGGTCGCCGACCTGGCGCACCTGCGGGCGGCGCTGCCCGCGTTCGCGGACCGGCTGTGCACCTGCTTCGCCGCGCACCGGTCGCCGCCCGGTTCGCCCGAACCAGTGACCACCGGAGCGGCGTCGCGCTAAAGTGTTCGTCATTCACTGGGGAGATCATCGGAGTCCAGAGGGGCCTGGGGATGACAAGCGCAGAGGCGGGCGGCTTCGCCGCGGCGAAGGAAGGTCTGAAGGCGATCGGCGCCCAGACCCAGTCGATCAACCAGCAGGTCAGCGCGGGCAAGCTCGCCCTCGACCCCCAGGTCGCCGAAGACGCGGCCAAGAGGGTGGAAGAGGAGATCGAGGCGCTGCAGAAGCTGTACAGGCGCGCGGAGGCACTGCGAAGTGTGCGCGGCTTGGGTGATTATCCCGATGGTCAACAGTTGATGAAGCGCTTCCAGGACAAGGCAGCCGACGGCGATGCCGGTGCTCTCAAGCTGATCCGAGACCTTCAGGAAGAACTGCAGAAGCAGGCGGATGCATTCCGGGGTGCAGCCCGGGATTACCGCGCCGTGGAAGAACAGAACGCCGACGACATCAGGCGAGGTATGTAGTGAGGAAATTTTCCCGGCCGTTGGTCGCAATGATCTCAGGGCTCGCCCTGTTCGGCCTCTCCTCGTGCGCGCTCGGTGGATCCGACGGAGGCAGTGGTGGATCATCTCCCACTTCGGAGGCCAGCGGCGATGGGCTGAAGGATTTCGATCCATGCACCTTCTTTAAGTCCGAAGAGCTGACTTCATATGGTGTGTCGACTCAGGCGGAAGACTTTACGGACGTCAGTTTCCAGCCCGGGTGCACGTGGCATGGAAAGCGATTGGACGTTTCGCTGCAGAAGAATGCGGGCGAGACCGTGGACAGTCTGGAGTCGGGTGGCCCCTACGACGAGTACACCCGAATCAATGTGGCGGGTCGTGACGCCGCACGGATGCTCGTCGACGGAGCGGCCGGTCAAGGCAGCTGTATCACGGTCGTTGCGGCCGGCGGTGGCGTCGCCCTTTACCAGCTTGTCGGTTATATGCGTGACTCCGTGGCCGATCCGTGTGGCGAAGTCGAAAACATTGCCAACCAGACTGCGGCGCGCTTGCCGGAATGATTTGAAGCGACCGTGGTGGAGAGGGAAGGCGATGGGGATCGTGAGGGCAGTTAGATCTGTCCGTGGCGGAACGCCGAGGCATCGGTCTGCGACGTCCCGGGTGTCGGTCGCCGCGCTCAGTGGGGTAGGGCTGGTCGCGTTGACTTCGTGTGCGTTAGGCGGGCCGGACACTGGTCGTGTCGGGCCTCCCGAAGCATCGCCAGTGGCCCACGGTGCAAATTTGAGCCAGTTCGATCCGTGCAATTTTTTTAAGCGGGAAGAGCTAACGGCTAATGGTTTGCCAACAGAAGCCAAGGACTTCACCCTCGTCAGCTTCCAGCCCGGATGCGCTTGGAGTGGGGAGAAGTTCGACCTCGCTTTCCAGAAAAACGCCGATGAGACCGTCGATAGTCTCAGCAAGGGCGCATGGGATGAGTTCACGCGAATTCAAATCGGTGGCCGCGAAGCTGCTCGTGTCATCCCGACGGGGGCGAAGGGGCAGGGCTTCTGCAACACGGTCGTCAATGCAGGTGGCGGGGTTGTCTTGTACCAGTTCACCGCAGCGATGCGGGACACCGTCGCCGACCCGTGCGGGGAGATCGAGAAGATCGCCGAGCAGACCGCGTCGCGGCTTCCGGAATGATGTGGGGGAATCATGGGCCTGATCAGCATGATCGACAACGCCGGTTCGCGCGTATTCGGATACGAGAGCTCGGCTGAGAAGGAGCGCAAGGAGCACAGCGAGGAGGCGAACCGGATCGCCCAGCAGCAGCAGGCACAGCTCGCCCAGCAGAACGCCGGGATGGACGTGCAGGGCTTCGACAAGCCGGCGATCACGCAGTGCGTCAACTGGGGCGGCTTCGACCACGCGCAGATCTACTCGACGAACCAGGACTCGATCGACCAGGGCAAGGTCGGCGAAGTCGCCCAGGTGTGGATCGAGTTCGCGAAGGAGTTGCGCGGCCGCGGCGAGAACTACGCGACGGACGTGCAGCGCATCGTCGAGGGCGGCTGGGAGGGCGAGGCCGCGAACACCGCCAAGGAGGTCGGCAAACCCGCTTCGGAGTGGATGCGGGCGAGCGCCGACGCCTTCGAGGTGACCGGCAACAACTTGAACGCCGCCGGTGAGGCCGCCGGGCAGGCGCGGAACATGGTGGACCAGCCGGACGGCTACAGCGTCGGCCGCGGTGTCGCCGCCTCCATCCCGTTCGGTCCGGCGGGTGCGGGCTTGGACGCGCTCGGGCAGATGGAGGAGCGCGAGCAGGCGGAGAAGGCCGCGCAGGAGACGATGGGCCGCGTCTACAGCCCGACGCTCACCCAGGTCGACTCGAACATGCCGCAGTACACCGGCCCGGACGGTTCGACGAAGGAACCGCCCGCGGCGACGCAGCCGGCCGGTACGGACTGGGGCACCGGTCCTGGCGCGAACGGGGTCGGTCCCGGCACCGGTGGTGGTATCGGCACCGGTGGTGGCGGTATCGGCGGCGGTACCGGTGGTGGCATCGGTGGTGGCGGCCTGCCCGGCGGCGGCTACGGCTCCAGTGGAACGGGTGGTTTCGGCGGTGCCGGGAGCCACCCGGGCTCGCCGTCCGGGTCCGGCAGCCAGTGGTCCGGGCCGGCGTACGGCCCCGGGGCCGGTGGCGTTCCCGGCGGCCCGGGTGGTCTCGGTTCCGGCGGCAGTGGTGCCGGTGCAGGTGGCGGCATCGGTGCCATCGGTGGTCTCGGCGCGGGCGGCGCCGGAGCCGGTGGCGCGGGCCGCGGCGCGGGTGGCCTCGGTGCGGGGGGCGGTGCCGGTCGCGGGGGGGGGGGGG
>NZ_JAIUKC010000254.1:0-4964 GCF_020177435.1 Saccharopolyspora sp. 7B
GTGATGAGCGCCGTCGTCGGCTTCCACCTCAACCGGGGCGTGCTCGCCGTCGCCGACCGCGCACCGGCCACCACCGGCGCAAGGAGATTCCCGGCTGCCGCGCGTAGTCGACCCGTTCCGCAGGAGGCTGGAGATCCTCACCGCATCGGCGCAGCGCGCAACGCAGCGTGCGGATGGGTCCGCGCACCGACGGTGATTCCGCGGCCTGCGCCACCGCGCCCGATCGGCCAGGGCACGCCCGGTCAGGCCCGCCCGGAACGGGCGCGGAACCGGCCGGGAAAGTCCCTTTTCCCGCTGGTCACAAGAGGTGCCCGGGTGCTCGCTCGAACACCGTTTTGGACGCTGGTCCGCCGGGTACCGATGTGTCACCGTTGGTGTCCACCTAAGCCGGCGTGCTGGCCGACGAGCGGGGAGACGGCATGGGAAAGCACGTGACCAGTCGGGCTTTCACTCCTGTGGACCGGCAACGCTATCGGGACAAGATGCAGCGCGGTCTCGACGCGCTGGCCCGGATGCTCGCGGAGGGCAACTTCTCCTTCCCGCACCAGCAGATGGGGCTGGAGATGGAGCTGAGCCTCATCGACGAGCGGATGGACCCGTCGATGTCGAACTCGGTGGTCCTGGAGAAGATCAACGATCCGTCGTTCACCACCGAGCTGGGCCAGCACAACATCGAGCTCAACGTGCTGCCCCGCGCCCTCGCCGGGGACGGTGCCCTGGAGCTGGAGCACGAGCTGCGGAAGGCGTTGCGGCGCGCGGACGGCAAGGCCCAGGACGCGAACGCGAAGCTGGTGCTGATCGGCACGCTGCCCACGCTGCGGCGCAGCCACTTCGACCCGGGCTGGCTCTCGCACGACCCGCGGTACTCGCTGCTGAACGAGCAGATCTTCACCGCCAAGGGCGAGGAGATGCTGCTGGACATGGAGGGCGCGCCGCTCGGCGACGGCGGGCCGGAGCAGCTGCGCTGCTACGCGGATTCGATCGTGCCGGAGTCGGCGTGCACCTCGGTGCAGCTGCACCTGCAGGTGGCGCCGGAGGACTTCGCCGCGCACTGGAACGCCGCGCAGTGCCTGGCCGGGGTGCAGCTGGCGATCGGCGCGAACTCGCCGTTCCTGCTCGGCAAGGCGCTGTGGCACGAGACGCGGGTGCCGTTGTTCCAGCAGGCGACCGACACCCGGCCGCAGGAGCTGAAGAACCAGGGCGTGCGGCCGCGGGTGTGGTTCGGGGAGCGCTGGATCACCTCGATCTTCGACCTGTTCGAGGAGAACGTGCGCTACTTCCCCGCCCTGCTACCGGAACCGGAGGAGGAGGATCCGGTGGCGGCGGTGCAGGCGGGCCGGGCGCCGACGCTGGCGGAGCTGCGGCTGCACAACGGCACTGTCTGGCGCTGGAACCGGCCGGTGTACGACCTGGTCGACGGGGTGCCGCACCTGCGGGTGGAGAACCGGGTGCTGCCGTCGGGGCCGAGCGTGCGTGACGTGGTGGCGAACGCCGCGTTCTTCTACGGGGTGCAGCGCGCGCTGACCGAGCAGGACCGGCCGGTGTGGACGCAGATGTCGTTCGCCGCGGCGGAGGAGAACTTCTACACCGGGGCCCGGCACGGCATGGACGCGCACCTGTACTGGCCGGGCGCCGGATGGATCACCCCGGACGAGCTGGTGCTGCGCCGGTTGCTGCCGATGGCGCACGAGGGGCTGCGGTTGTGCGGGGTGTCGGACGCCGCGCGGGAGCACGCCCTGGGCGTGATCGAGGCCCGCTGCCTGCGCAAGCAGACCGGGTCGTCGTGGCAGCGGGACGTGGTGGCGCGGCTGGAGCAGCGCGGTCACGACCGTCCGGCCGCGCTGGCGGCGATGCTGCGGCGCTACGTGGAGCTGTCGGACTCGGGCGAGCCGGTCCACGCCTGGCCGCTGGAGTGATGCGGGCCCGCGCGCGATCCCGGTGACTGAGATCAACCCGGGCCGGAATGCAGCCGCCCAGCTGTTGCCACTAGATTGCAATTGCTAGAGACTGCTGACAGCGATACGCGCACAGGGAGACGCTCCATGGCTCAGTACGTGCTGCCCGAGTTGGACTACGACTACTCGGCGCTGGAGCCCGCGATCTCGGGTGAGATCAACGAGCTGCACCACAGCAAGCACCACGCGACCTACGTCAAGGGCGCCAACGACACGATCGAGAAGATCGCCGAGGCGCGGGACAAGGGCGACTTCGGGTCGATCGTCGGCCTGGAGACGACGCTGGCGTTCAACCTGGCCGGGCACTCGCTGCACCTGGTGTGGTGGAAGATCCTCTCGCCGAACGGCGGGGACAAGCCGACCGGTGAGCTGGCGGCGGCCATCGACCAGGACTTCGGGTCGTTCGACAAGTTCCGCGCCCAGCTGGAGGCCGTGTCGACCACGATCCAAGGCAACGGGTGGGGCGTGCTGGCGTGGGACCCGGTGGGTCAGCGGTTGATCACGCAGCAGCTGCGGGACCACCACTCGAACCTGTCGATCGCCACCACGCCGCTGCTGGTGTTCGACATCTGGGAGCACGCCTACTACCTGCAGTACAAGAACGTGAAGGCGGACTACGTCAAGCAGTTGTGGAACGTCGTGAACTGGGACGAGGTCGGCAAGCGGTTCGCCGACGCCCGCGCCGGTTACAACGGACTGCGCCTGCCCACCGCCTGAGCCTTCCCGCGGCCGCGCGGGACCACGGACCGGCGGTGGATGCTCCGACAAGCGAAGCTGCCGACACTTCGGGGCCTTCCTCCGGGAGGGCCCCGAAGTGCTGTCCGCCCCCTGACCTGCTCGTTCGGCCTCGGACGGGAACGAACCCCGAACGCGAACGGGCCCCGCCTCCCGGAGGAGACGGGGCCCGCTCTGTTCCCGAACTGACTGCCGCTCCCACCACGAAGCGGACATGTATTAGGTTAGCCTAACCTCCCAGGGTCCGCAACCCCCGATCTCCGGCGGCGCAGCAGCACCCCGCACGCCACCGCCGCGACCAGCGACGCCAGCCCACCCAGCAGCAGCGGCGACCGCGGGCCCAGCACCTCGGCCAGCCAACCCGACGCGAGCCCGCCCACCGGTTTCCCGCCGAGGAACAGCAGCATGTACAGCCCCATCACCCGGCCGCGCATCGACGGCTCCACCGCCAGCTGCACCGTGGAGTTCGCGCTGGTCGTGAAGGTCATCACCGCGACCCCGACCGGCACCAGCATCACCGCGAACGACCAGTACGACGGCATCAGCGAACCGACCGCCTCCAGCAGCCCGAACGCACCCGCCCCCAGCACCATCAGCCGCAGCCGCGACCCGGACCTGCTGCTGCGGCGAGCGGCGAGCGTGGCGCCGGAGAGGGTGCCGACGGCGAGCATCGTGATCAGCAGTCCGTAGCCGTCGGCGTCGCGGTCGAACACGTTGCGGGCGATCACCGCGAAGGTGCTCTCGAAGTTCATGCCGAAGGTGCTGACGCAGAACACCAGCACCATCACCGCCACCAGGTCGGGGCGCCCCAGCACGTAGCGCAGCCCCGCCCGCACCTGGCCGCGCTCCTTCGGCACCGGTTCGCTGCGGTGCAGCCGCGCCACGTTCATCAGCAGCAGCCCGCCGACCACGGCGGCCGAGCTGATGCCGTTGGCGATGAACACCCACCCGGTGCCGATCGCGGTGATGAGCAGCCCGGCGATGGCGGGCCCGACGATCCGCGCCAGGTTGAACGTCATCGAGTTCAGCGCGACGGCGTTGGTGAGCTGCGCGGGGCCGACCATCTCGACGACGAACGACTGCCGCACCGGCGCGTCCACCGCCGCGAAGCAGCCGAGCACGAAGCACAGCGCGTACACCTGCCAGAGCTGCGCCGAACCGGACACGTCGAGCAGTCCGAGCAGCAGCCCGCAGGCACCGAGCGCCGTCTGGGTGGCGACCAGCAGCCGCCGCTTGTCGAACCGGTCGGCGGCGGTGCCCGCCCACAGCGTCAGCAGCAGCGTCGGCAGGAACTGCAGCGCGACGGCCACGCCGAGCGCGCCGGGGCTGCCGCCGGAGAGCTCCAGCACGAGCCAGTCCTGCGCGGCCCGCTGCATCCAGGTGCCGGTGAGCGAGACGACCTGGCCCGCCGCGTAGTAGCGGTAGTTGCGCACCCGCAGCGAGCCGAACATGCCGCCGCCGGTGCCGGTCTCCCCGGCCGGCGGTCCGCCGGGCCGGTGATCGCTCTTCTGCCCGGGGTCGCTCTCCTGCCCGGGGTCGCCGGGCGGACCTCCGGCCCGCCCGCGCGCGGCCGCCGGTTCCGGATCACCGGCGCGCGCGGCCGCGGACGCACCGGGGAGTGCGCCGAGCTCGCCGGTGGACGTGCGGTTCGCACCGGCCGGGTCGGACCCCGACGGGTGCGGCGATTCCTCTGGCACCGCCGACGTGCTCAGCTCCCTCCTAGCGCTGCGAGATCCGTTCCATGATCTCGGCCGCGTGACTCAAGGTCGCGCGTTCGTCCCTGGTGAGTTCGGCCAGCTGGACGTCCAGCCAGCGCTCGCGGGCGGAGATCTCCTCTTCGATGCGGGCGCGGCCCGCGTCGGTGAGGTCCACGACGGCCTGCCGCCCGTCGGTGGGGTGCGGGGTGCGCACCACCAGGCCGAGGCCTTCGAGCGCCGCGATGACCCTGGTCATCGAGGGCGGCTGCACGCCTTCCTTCGCCGCGAGCGTGCCCGGAGTCATCGCCCCGGCCTTGTAGAGGCAGGACAGCGCGGACAGCTGGGAGAGCGTGACGACGGAGTCGGTGCTCTGCGCCCGCAGCCTGCGGTTGAGGCGGACGGAGGCCATCCGCAACCGGGTGGCCAGCGTGCGCTCCCGTTCAGCGATCTCGGACACGTCGTTAGTCTACCAAACTACTTGACGACATTTCGGTCATACGCCCCATCTTCGGACGCGATGCGCGGAGCTTAGTGCCTCCCCCACCCCGCACGACCCCCAGGCGACCGGGGGGGGCCG
>NZ_JAIUKC010000255.1:0-4906 GCF_020177435.1 Saccharopolyspora sp. 7B
GTCCCGACCCGGCCCCGTCCCGACCCGCAGGGCCCGTCTTCGACGGCCGTTTTGATCAGCGCCCGTCTTGGTCCAGCCGCTGTTTCTCGACCCGGCGCGGCCTTGGCCCCACCCGACCGTTCGACCTCGGCTCCGCCGCGGCCTAGCTCCGCCGTCGCGGCACCTGCCGGACGCGAAGTCCGCTCCGAGCGGTCTCCGCCCCGCCGAGTCGCTCCCGCCGAGTCGCCCCGCCGACATGTCGACACGTCGACCCGAGGCACGACCGGGCGTGTCGACGCGGCGACATGTCGACACACCGACCTGTCGCCGCGCCCGCGCCGACCCGCGATCACGCGGTGGCCCGCTCCTCGCGCTCCCCGACCAGCCGCGCGTAGCGGGTGCCCCCGGCCAGCAGCAGGAGCCCGGCCGCGAGGAACGCCAGCACCCGCACCAACCCGGACAGCGCCGCCAGGTCGAACAGCAGCAGCTTCGCCAGCGCGGCCCCGACCAGCACGAACCCGGTCACGCGCGCGGACACCGAGCGGATCCCGCGCAGCAGCGCCAGCAGCGCGGTCGCCAGCCAGGAGACGGTGATCAGGGCGTGCCCGGCGAGGAACCCGGCCGGGCCGGGCACCACCAGGAGGCTCAGCGCCAGCACCGCGCCGCTCCCGCCGTAGAGCACGCCGAGGGCCGCGGGCAGCACCGCGCGCGGGCTCGCCGCCAGCACGCCCAACCGGACCGCGGACCAGGTGATGCTCGCGGCGGCGGCGCCGATCAGCAGGAACGCGACCACACCGGAGAGCACTGCCGAGGTCGAACCGGCCGCGAAGGGCCCGGCGGGGAAGAGCAGGAACGACGTCGGCGGCACCTCGGCGACCAGCGCGAGCAGCGTTCCGGCGGTGCCGAACAGCGCGGCGCCCAGCAGCAGTCCCCTGCCGCGCAACCGGTGCGCGAGCAGCGCCAGCAGCACCGCCTCCGCGAGCAGCCCCAGCGACCGGCCGGAACCACCGGCGACCAGCAGCGTCGCCTGGAACGCGGTCAGCGCGGCCATCCCGCCCGCGACGGTGCCGAGCACCCGGGGCACCGCGCTCGCCAGGCCACCGGCCCACACCGCGCCCTGCGCCGCGGCGACGAACACCAGCACCCCCAGCGCGGACCAGCGGTCCAGCAGCGGTGCGACGAGCAGGGTCGGGGCCCCGGCGGCGACGAGCAGCGCGATCGCGAGCGGGTCGCGCGGGCGGTGGCGCGCGGTGACCACGGCGAGCGCGACTCCCGCGCAGGCCACCGCCAGCGCGGCCGCCGTCGCGGGCCACGGGTCGCCCGCGAGCAGCGCGTGGCCGTCGGCGACGACCGCGGCCAGCACCGCCGGGACCGCGGAGGCGGCGGTGAGCCCGCGCCAGGACCGGCGCACCTGCACCGGCATCGCGGCGACCTTGAGCACGACGAGGAACCCGGTGAGCAGCGCGGTGGAGGCGGGTTCCGCCGGCACCGGGCCGAACAGCAGCGGCGCGCACAGCGCGCAGCCCAGCACCACGCCGACCGCGAGGGCCTGCGAGAGCCAGCGGTCGGCCAGCCACAACCCGAGCAGCGCGAGCACCAGGGCGGCGGCGAGCCCGGCCGGCGCGGGCAGGAACTCGTAGAGCGCGGTCGCGGCCAGCACGTCCAGGTAGAACACGGCGATGCCGGTGGCGGCCAGCGCGAACGCCCCGGCGGCCGCGGTCGAGCGCCGCCGCACCTGGAACGCGCACCCGAGCAGCACCGCGCCCCGGGCGGCGCCGCCCGCGGTCCGGCCGACCGGTCCGATCCAGCCGTGCTGCACGGCCATGACCATGAGCAGCACGACGCCGAGCAGCGTGATCGCGGCCCCGGCCCAGGCGAGCAGCCGGGTGCCCTGCCGAGCGGTCCAGTTCGCCATCCGGTCCAGCGGCGTCGGTCGCGGCGGGGGCGGTGGCGCGGTGCCGGTGAACGGGTGCGAGGCCGGGTGCAGCGGTGCGTGGTGGTGCGGGGGCGGAACGGTCGCCGGGTGCTGCGGGTAGCCGCCGCCGACCGGGCGGTTGAGCCACGTCAGCAGTCCGTCTGGCTGCGGCGGGACGAAGTGCGCGGCCGGTCCGGCCGGGGGCTGGGAGGTGGCGGGTCCGGCGGAGTTCCGCGCCGCGCCGGGCTCGACGGTGCTGGAACCGTCGTGGCTGCCGGGGTCGCTGGGCGTGCCGGAGTCGTGCGAGGAGCCGAGATCGCGGGAAGGAGCGAAGTCGCGGGGAGAACGGGATTCGCCGGGAGAACGGGATTCGCTGGGAGAACGGGGCTCGCTGGGAGAACGGGGGTCGCGCGCCGCGCCGGAACCCAGGGAGGGATCGGGGTCGCGAGGAGAACCGGGCTCCTGGGACGCACCGGAACCGAGGGCGGGGTCGGGCTCGCGAGGTGTCCCGAAGTCGCGGGAAGGCTCCAAGTAGTGGGGAGGCTCGGATTCGTGGGAAGGCTCGGATTCGTGGGAAGGGAGGGTTCCACCGGACGAGCCGGGCTCGCCGGAAGTTCCGCAGGAGTCGGACTCTCCCGGCTCGCCACGACCGGCCCCCGAAGACGGGGCAGCCCCCGCCGCGGGCGCGGCCGGGGTCTGCGTCGGTTCGGCGAAGCTGGTGTCGACGGGCTCGCCGGGGATCGGTGCGGTCCCGGTGCGGATCGTCGCCGTCGGGAGCGGGATCCGGTCGGGTGCGCCCGGTCGGGCACGTCTGCTGCCGCCGGGTGTCGGTCGGTCGGGTGGCGCGGCGAGGATGCCGCCGGTCGGTGCGGAGCGTTCCCCAGTGATCACGGTGTCACCTTCGGTGTTCGTCGTGGTTTCCCCAGATGCCGTTGCGCGCTGCGCGGCCGGACCGCGAAGCTGCTCCCCGAGCACGCCGAGTTCGGTCCCCAGCTCGGTGAACATCACGGCGATCCGGTCGATCGGATCGGCGAGGTCGCCGAGGTCGGAAGCGGGGCCTGCGATCGTGCGTGCTGTGCGCTGTGTTGCCATGAGCACACTCTGTCGGCCGAAGGGGTCCGGCGGGATCCGTACGGCTACTCATCGGTTACTCATCGGTCAGCTGAACCGCTGCTCCGTACGGGTACGTACTGGGTCACCGAATCACCTGGCGTGCCCGTTCCGGCGGTGCATTTCCGGGCCGATCGGATGAGCCCTGCCTACGATCGAGGAGAGGCCGCAAGAGAAGGGTATGGTCTAGACCATGTCGCTGTTCACTGGTGTCGGAGTCAGCTCCGGCCGAGCATCCGGCCCGGTCGCCAGGGTCGCCGAAGCCCTCCCCGAACCGGCCGCGACCCCGGCGCCCGCCGACGCCGCGGCCGAAGCGCGCCGGATCCGCCCGGCCGCCGAAGCCGTCGCGAACCGGCTGTTCGAACGTGCCGGAGTCGTCGGGGGCGAAGCCAAGGCCGTGCTGGAGACCACCGCCGCCATGGCGCTGGACCCGGCGCTGCTGTCCCAAGCCGAACAACTGGTCACCAACAACGCGCTCCCCGCGCCGCGCGCCGTGCACGAAGCCGCCAACGGCTTCGCCGACGCGCTGCGCAACGCGGGCGGCTACCTCGCCGAACGCGTCCGGGACATCCACGACGTGCGGGACCGCGTCATCGCCGAACTGCTCGGCGCCACCCCGCCGGGCGTGCCCGACCTGGACCGGCCGAGCGTCCTGCTCGCCCGCGACCTCGCGCCGGCCGACACCGCCGACCTCGATCCGCGGCTGGTGCTCGCGCTGGTCACCGAGGAGGGCGGCCCCACCAGCCACACCGCGATCCTGGCCCGCGCGCTCGGCATCCCCGCCGTCGTCGCGGCCCGCGGCATCCTCGCCGCGGCGCCCGTCGTCGGCGTGCTCGACGGCGGCGCCACCGGCAGCGTCGAGACGTCCGGCGAACCGGTGCGCACCCGGGCCGCCGAGCGCGGGCGGGGCGTGGACTGGAACGGCGCCGGCGGCACCGCCGACGGGCACGCCGTGTCCATCGTCGCCAACGTCGGGTCCGCCGTCGACGCGCGGCTCGCGGTGGAGGCCGGGGCGCAGGGCGTCGGCCTGTTCCGCACCGAGTTCTGCTACCTCGGCGCCGACGAGGAACCCGACGTGCGCACCCAGCGCGCCGCCTACGCCGAAGTGCTGTCCCCGTTCGAGGGCAGGCCGGTCGTCGTGCGCACCCTCGACGCGGGCGCCGACAAACCGCTGTCCTTCCTGGACATGGGCACCGAGCCGAACCCGGCGCTCGGCGTCCGCGGGCTGCGGGTCTGCTTCGAGCGGCCCGGCGTGCTGGACCGGCAGCTGGAGGCCATCGCCGGGGCCGAGCAGGACTCCGGCGCGAAGGTCTCGGTGATGGCGCCGATGGTCGCCACCGCCGACGAGGCCGCCTGGTTCGCCGACCGGGTGCGCGCCGCGGGCCTCGGCCGGGCCGGGGTGATGATCGAGGTCCCGGCCGCCGCGCTCACCGCCGACGAAGTGCTCGACGCCGTCGACTTCGTCAGCGTCGGCACCAACGACCTCGCGCAGTACGTGTTCGCCGCCGACCGCATGTCCGGCGCGCTCGCCGGGCTCAACGACCCGTGGCAACCGGCGCTGCTGCGGCTGGTCGCGCTGATCGGGCAGGCCGGGCACCGGCTCGGCAAGCCCGTCGGCGTCTGCGGCGAGGCCGCGTCGGACCCGCTGCTGGCGGGCGTGCTCGCCGGGCTCGGCGTCAGCAGCCTGTCGATGGGGGCCGCCGCGGTGCCCGCCGTCGGCTCCGCCCTCGCCGCACATCCGCTGGTGGCGTACCAGAAGGCCGCGGAGGAGGCGAAGAACGCCCCGAACGCGGCCCGCGCCCGCGAAGCCGCCTTCGCCACCCTGCAGTGACGCGTCGCCGGGGGGGGGGGGGGGGGGGGGGGGCGGCCCCCCCCCCCCCCCCCCCCGCCCCGCGCGGCGGC
>NZ_JAIUKC010000256.1:0-4813 GCF_020177435.1 Saccharopolyspora sp. 7B
GCGGCGAAGCCGCTGAGCGGAGACCCAGCACGCAACGGGACCACCCGCGGGTTCTCAGCGGTTCCCTCGCGAGGACAGCGAGGGAATCGCTGAGGTTCCGCCACCCGCCCCCCGATCAGGCCGAGAAGACGGTCACTCCGCCCGAACGGTCAAGGCCGAGTTGTCGTCGGCCACGTCCACCAGGACCGCGTCCCCGTCCCGCACCTCGCCCGACAGCAGCTGCTTCGCCAGCTGGTCGCCGATCGCGGACTGCACGAGCCGCCGCAGCGGACGTGCCCCGAACACCGGGTCGAACCCGTTGAGCGCCAGCCAGTCCCGCGCGGCGGGCCGCACGTCGAGGGTGAGCCGCCGCTGGGAGAGCCGGTCCGCCAGCCGCTCCACCTGGATGTCCACGATGGACGTCAGCTCCTCGGTGGACAGCGAGTGGAACACCACCATGTCGTCGAGCCGGTTGAGGAATTCCGGCTTGAACTGCTGGCGCACCACGGACAGCACCGCTTCGTCGCGCTGCTGCTCGGTCAGGTTCGGGTCCGCGATGGCCTGCGAACCGAGGTTCGAGGTGAGCACCAGGATGGTGTTCCGGAAGTCCACCGTGCGCCCCTGGCCGTCGGTGAGCCGGCCGTCGTCGAGCGCCTGCAGCAGCACGTCGAACACGTCCGGGTGCGCCTTCTCGACCTCGTCCAGCAGCACCACCGAGTACGGCCTGCGCCGCACCGATTCGGTGAGCTGGCCGCCCTGGTCGTAGCCGACGTAGCCGGGCGGGGAGCCGACGAGGCGGGCCACCGAGTGCTTCTCGGAGTACTCGCTCATGTCGATGCGGATCATCGCCCGCTCGTCGTCGAACAGGAACCCGGCGAGCGCCTTCGCCAGCTCGGTCTTGCCCACGCCGGTCGGCCCGAGGAACAGGAACGATCCGGTGGGCCGGTCGGGGTCGGCGACGCCCGCGCGGGCGCGGCGCACCGCGTCGGACACGGCGCGCACCGCTTCGGCCTGGCCGACGACCCGGGTCTCCAGCTCGTCCTCCATCCGCAGCAGCTTCGCGGTCTCGCCTTCGAGCAGCCGTCCGGCGGGGATGCCGGTCCAGGAGCTGACCACGTCGGCGACGTCGTCGGGCGTGACCTCCTCCTGCAGCATGGCCTTCTGCTCGGTCTGCGCCTCGGTGGCGGTGGCGAGCTCCTTCTCCAGGGCGGGGATGCGGCCGTAGCGCAGTTCGGCGGCCTTGCCGAGGTCGCCGTCGCGTTCGGCGCGGTCGGATTCGCCGCGGAGCTGTTCGAGCTGCGTCTTGAGGTCGCGGACCTTGTCGATGGACTCCTTCTCGCCCTGCCAGCGCGCGGTGAGCTCGGAGAGCCGTTCGCGGCGGTCGGCGAGTTCGCCGCGCAGGGTGGCGAGCCGTTCGACGGAGGCGACGTCGGTCTCCTTGGCCAGCGCCATCTCCTCGATCTCCAGGCGGCGCACGGCGCGTTCCACCTCGTCGATCTCGACCGGCCGCGAGTCGATCTCCATGCGCAGCCGGGACGCGGCCTCGTCCACGAGGTCGATGGCCTTGTCCGGCAGGAACCGCGCGGTGATGTACCGGTCGGAGAGCGTGGCGGCGGAGACGAGCGCGCCGTCGGTGATCCGCACGCCGTGGTGCACCTCGTAGCGCTCCTTGAGCCCGCGCAGGATCGCGACGGTGTCCTGCGGGCTCGGTTCGCCGACCATGACCTGCTGGAAGCGGCGTTCCAGCGCGGCGTCGGTCTCGATGTGCTCGCGGTACTCGTCGAGGGTGGTGGCGCCGACCATGCGGAGCTCGCCGCGGGCCAGCATCGGCTTGATCATGTTGCCCGCGTCCATCGCCCCTTCGCCGGTGGCACCGGCGCCGACGATGGTGTGCAGCTCGTCGATGAACGTGACGACCTCGCCCGCGGAGTCGGTGATCTCCTTGAGCACGGCCTTGAGCCGCTCCTCGAACTCGCCGCGGTACTTGGCGCCGGCGATCATCGAGCCGAGGTCGAGGGCGACGACGCGCTTGCCGCGCAGCGATTCGGGTACGTCACCGGCGACGATGCGCTGGGCGAGGCCTTCGACGATGGCGGTCTTGCCGACGCCGGGTTCGCCGATGAGCACCGGGTTGTTCTTGGTGCGCCGGGACAGCACCTGCACCACGCGCCGGATCTCCGAGTCGCGGCCGATGACCGGGTCGAGCTCACCGCCGCGGGCGCGCGCGGTGAGGTCCTGGCCGTACTTCTCCAGGGCCTGGAAGGTGCCCTCCGGGTCGGGGCTGGAGACCCGGGCCGAGCCGCGCACCTTCGCGAAGGCGTCGCGGAGCGCCTCGGGGGTGGCGCCGTGCCTGCGGAGCAGGTCGGCGACCTGGCCGCCTTCGGCCGCGAGACCGACCAGCAGGTGCTCGGTGGAGACGTAGTCGTCGCCCATCTCGGTGGCCAGGTGCTGGGCGTGGGTCACGGCCTTGAGCGCGTCGCGGGACAGCTGCGGCGCGGACACGGTGGAGCCGGAGGCCGCGGGCTGCGCGTTGATCAGCGCTTCGACCTCGCGGCGCACGTCCGCGACGTCGGCCTCGACCGCGGTCAGCAGCGGCGCCGCGATGCCGTCGCCCTGCGCGAGCAGCGCGCCGAGCAGCCGGGCGGGGCCCACGTCGGGGTTGCCCGCCACCGTGGCGGCCTGGGCCGCCGAGGAGATCGCCTGTTGGGTCTTGGTCGTCGGGTTGAAAGCGTCCATTCCTCCACCTCGCCGGGGCGTCGCGCGCGAGCCTCCATGCTCGCGCAGAGCGCCCGCCGTGCAACACCGGCGGAGGCCCCGGCGCGGCGGGCGAAACGGAACCTCCGCATGAAAGTTGAGTCCGTTGCGCTCAACCATACACCCGTCGCGGCCGACTGGGCATCCCTTCGCCCGTCCACCCCGTTCCGCTCGCCCGTTCGACGGGCTGCCGATCACCACGAGTCGCAAAACGGGCGCGAATTCACCCACTGGCCACCGAAAAGCATTGAGTCCCAATTGTCGCCTTGGTCCACTACCCGCCATGCCCGACACATCCGGCCCGCCACCGGCGAGCCCGCTCCCGCACACCGAGGTGCTCGCCGCCGGGGACGGCGCGCTCTCCGCGGTCGAGAACACCATCAACACCGTCTTCGAGCCGATCTCCGACTGGTTCTCGAACCTCGTGTTCGGCGAACTCACGCTGTTCGGCGTCACGTTCCCCTGGATCGTGGCCTGGCTGGTGATCGCCGCCGCCACGTTCACCGTCGCGTTCGGCTTCATCCAGTTCCGCTCGCTGGGCCTGTCGCTGGCGCTGGTCCGCGGGAAGTACTCCCGCCCGGACGACCCCGGCGAGATCACCCACTTCCAAGCGCTCTCCTCCGCGGTCTCCGCGACGGTCGGCCTCGGCAACATCGCCGGTGTCGGGGTCGCCGTCACCGTCGGCGGCCCCGGCGCGACCTTCTGGATGATCGTGTGCGGCCTGCTGGGCATGTGCACCAAGTTCGTCGAATGCACCCTCGGCGTGCAGTACCGCGACATCCACGAGGACGGCACCGTCTCCGGCGGCCCCATGCAGTACCTGCGCAAGGGCATCGCCGAACGGTTCCCCGGCGGCTTCGGCGCCCGGCTCGGCAAGGTGCTGGCCGTGCTCGCCGCGATCATGATCCTGTTCTTCGGCATCGCCGGGGGCAACATGTTCCAGGCGAACCAGACCTTCGCCCAGCTGCGCAACGTCACCGGCGGCGAGCAGGGCTGGCTGGGCGGGGACGGCGCCGCGCTCGCCTTCGGGCTGGTGCTGGCCGCGCTGGTCGGCGCCGTCATCATCGGCGGCATCAAGTCCATCGGCGCCGCCACCAGCAAGCTGGTGCCGACGATGGCGATCATCTACGTGGTGGCCTGCCTGATCGTGATCGGCGTGAACATCACCTCGGTGCCCGCCGCCCTCGGCGAGATCGTGCGCGGCGCGTTCACCCCGGCCGCCGGGTTCGGCGGGGCGATCGGCGTGCTGATCATCGGGTTCCAGCGGGCCGCGTTCTCCAACGAGGCGGGGCTCGGCTCGGCGCCGATCGCGCACTCCGCGGTCAAGACCCGGCACCCGGTGAGCGAGGGCTTCGTCGCGCTGCTCGAACCCTTCGTGGACACCGTGATCATCTGCACCATGACGGCGCTGACCATCGTCATCGCCCGCACCGAGTTCTGGCTCGACGCGCAGCGGCAGGTGCTCGGCGGCGGGGAGACCCCGGACGGGGTCACCGTCACCTCCGAGGCGTTCGCGACCGTGCTGCCGTGGTTCCCGTACGTGCTGACGCTCGCGGTGGCCCTGTTCGCCATCTCCACGATCATCACCTGGGGCTACTACGGGCAGCGGGCGTGGCTGTTCCTGTTCGGCAAGTCCAAGGCGAAGGAGACCGCCTACAACGTGCTGTTCTGCGCGTGCACCGTGATCGGCTCGGTGCTGACGCTGACCAGCGTGCTCGACTTCGCGGACGCGGTGCTGTTCGCGCTCGCCCTGTTCAACATCATCGGGCTGTACCTGCTGCTGCCCGTGGTCAAGCGCGAGCTCCGGAGCTTCCGCGAGAAGCTGCGCACCGGGGAGGTGGCTCCGGTCGAGCGGCCGGAGGAGGTGGGCTGACCCGCCCCCGACGTGCGAGAGGGGCGCCCGCCCCCGGCGAACGCCCCTGCTCGCGTGTTCCGCCCGCCCCCGTGCGGGCGGAACCTCCGCGCGGGCGCGCCGGCCCCGCCCCGGCCGGGGTGCGGGGCGCCGCGCGGGGGGGGGGGCGGGGCGGCCCCCCCCCCGGGCCGGGGGGGGGCCCCCGCCGGGGGGGGGCGCGCGCGGCGG
>NZ_JAIUKC010000257.1:0-2975 GCF_020177435.1 Saccharopolyspora sp. 7B
AGCGGCGCGGGGGGGGTGACCCCGGGATGACCGGCGGGCTCGGGCTACTGGGCGGGGGCGCCGCGGCGCGGGGGGGGGGCGGGGGGGGGCGGCCCCCCCGCCCCGCGGGGGGCGCCCGGGGGGGGCGGCCCCCCCGGCCCCCCCGGGGGGGGGGGCGCGCCCCCCCCGGCCGTTCGTGCGCGGTGCGGGAGTTCCCGCCCCGGCGCTCAGTCCTCCTTGCGGCGGCGGCCGCCGGAGCGGGCACCGCCCCCGTTCGCGGCCGCGTTCTGCCGGGCCGCGCCGTCGGACTCGGCGGACCCGCCGCCGAAGTCGAAGCTGTGCGAGTCGAACTCGTGCACGTCGATGTCCGGCAGACCGCCGAGCTCGTTGTTCAGCTCGCCGAAGATCGGCGTTCCTGGATCGGGCTTGTTCACCGCTTCGCCCTCCCGTTTCGTTCTCGAAGCCGTGTTGCTGAGGTCGAGCCGGCACCGCTGGCACCGGACTCGTGGCGCGACCGGCTCTCCCAGCCGATGGCACCGGTGAGCCCACGCGCTCACCGTGCCGATCAAACGCGAACTAGACCGTTCGCCTCGCGCCGACCGCTGATGTTCATTCCTTCGGGCGAGTACATGATGCCTCGCAGCACTCACGAGGATGCACGCCCCTGGAACTTTCCCTCCCACATTCCAACATCGGCCCCGGGACGAGCATTCCCCGAGTGGTGTTCGCCACGCCCCGGCAACCTCGGTCGGGAGGCCCCGCGGACCCCGGGTCAACAGGCGGAAGCCGGATCTTGCGAGCGAATGCAGTGATTCAGCTCACTCCGAGTCAACGTCGGGGGCCGCTCGAACATCACTCGAACGTGTGGCCGTGAAGGTCGCGGTTCCCGGCGGGGGGACCGCACGGCCGCACCGGGGAGATGAGTCCAGTGTTCCGCACCAAGCACACCAAGACCGCCGCCATCGCCGGGTCCGCGCTGCTCGCCGGGATCGCGCTCGCGGGCACCGCCCAGGCCATGCCGCACGACCACCCCGACTACGACGAGTACTGCACCCCGGAGCAGGTCGACGTCACCGTCGGCCCGCTGAACCACGCGATGATGCACGAGGGCGCCGACGTCCGGTTCACCGCGAAGCCCGGCGAGAGCTGCCTGCTCGGCGGCGCCCCCGGCCTGAACTTCCTGGACGTGCAGGGCGACTCCGCGCAGATCCCCACCCGGTACCCCGAGGGGACGCCCGAGGTGCACCGCGTCGACGAGGCCCACCCCGTCTCGGCCGCGTTCAGCTACCAGGTGACCGACCCGAACACCGGCAACAGCATCCCCGGGTCCGTGCCCGGCGCCCTGGAGATCTCCTTCCCCGGCCCGGTCAGCCCGTACAGCGTGACCGTCCCGTGGAACGGCGCCACCGTCCCCGGCCCGGTCACCGTCACCGACCTCGCTCCGCTGCCCCAGCCCTGATCGCGGCGCGCCCGCGGGCCGGACGCGCCGAAGCCCCCGGCACCGTCGGCGCCAGGGGCTTCCGCCCGAGCTTCGGATCAGCGGATCACTGGATGTGGCGGCCGGAGATGGCGCGGGAGACCACGAGCTGCTGGATCTGCTCGGTGCCCTCGAAGATGTCGTAGATCTTCGCGTCGCGGTGCAGGCGCTCCACCGGGAACTCGCGGGTGTAGCCGTTGCCGCCGAGGATCTGGATGGCGCGCTCGGTCGCCCAGGTGGCGACCCGGCCGGCCTTGAGCTTGGACATGGAGCCCTCACCGGCGGTGAACGGCTCGTCGTTGCGGCCCATCCAGGCCGCGCGCCACACCAGCAGCCGCGCCGCGTCGATCTCCATGCGCATGTCGGCGAGGGTGAACGCGATCGACTGGTTGTCGATGATCGGGCGGCCGAAGGTCTCGCGCTCCTTGGCGTACTCCAGCGCGTGCTCGTAGGCGGCGCGGGCGATGCCGATGGCCTGGGAGCCGACGGTGGGGCGGGAGAGCTCGAACGTCTTCATCGCGGCCTGGCCGCCGGCCTTCGAGCCCTTGCCGCCCTCGCGAGCGCGGGCGAGCTTCTCGTCCAGCTTCTCCTTGCCGCCGAGCAGGCAGCTGCCGGGGACCCGCACGTCGTCCAGGAACACGTCCGCGGTGTGCGAGGCGCGCAACCCGTGCTTCTTGATCTTGCTGGGGGACTCCAGGCCCTTGGTACCGGGCGGGACGACGAACGCCGCCTGCCCGCGGGAACCGAGCGAGGAGTCCACGACCGCCTGCACGACGTGCACGTTCGCGATGCCGCCGTTGGTGGCCCACGCCTTCTGCCCGTTGAGCACCCACTCGTCGGTGGCCTCGTCGTAGACGGCGCGGGTGCGCATCGCCGAGACGTCGGAGCCCGCGGCGGGTTCGGAGGAGCAGAACGCGGCGACCTTCGGGTCGTCCTCGTCGCCGTAGCACTGCGGCACCCACTCGGCCATCTGGTCCGGGGTGCCCGCGGCGAAGATGCCCGCGACCGCCAGCGTGGTGCCGAAGATCGCCATGCCGATGCCGCCGTCGCCCCAGAACAGCTCTTCGTTGGCGATGGGCAGCGACAGGCCGGTGTCGTCGGCCCAGAACGTCGCGACGGTCTCGAAGCCGTACAGGCCGACCTTCGCGGCCTCCTGGATGATCGGCCAGGGGGTCTCTTCCCGCTCGTCCCACTCCGCCGCGGCAGGGCGGATGACCTTCTCGGCGAAGCCGTGCACCCAATCGCGCAGGTCGCGGTGTTCCTCGCTCAGTTCCAGGGAGAAGCTCATCGAAATCCTTCGGTTCGTGGCGGAGTGCGTGGTGCGTTGCGAAACGGGTGCGGAGCGTTCCGGTTCCCGAGCGTTCAGGTTCTCAGAAGCGGTGCGCCGAGTCCGGGGAACGGCGCCCCCCGCGCGCGCCCCCCCCCCGGGGCCCGGGGCCCCCGGGGGGGGGGGGGGGGGGGGGGTGGGGGGGGGGGCCCCCCGGGGCCCCCCCCCCGCCCCCGGCCCGACCAAATGGCG
>NZ_JAIUKC010000258.1:0-1526 GCF_020177435.1 Saccharopolyspora sp. 7B
AACCCGATTCGGTCTGCCAACGCTCCTCGGTCCACCGCTGCAGGTCCCGCTGGGCGCGGGCGCCGGAGCACCGGTCAGGCCTTGGGGATCTGGAAGAGCTTGGTGAGCCCGGCGGCGAAGCCGACGTCGCCGGCGACCTTCAACTTGCCGGTCATGAACTGCACCGGCGCGGAGGCGTTGCCGGAGACCAGCTTCAGGAACTCGACCGGCGTGATCATGATGGTGACCCGCGGGTCGTCGTGCTGCGGCTCCTTGTTCACCGTGCAGGTCCCGCCGGAGAGCACCGACTCGTAGCGGACGGTGTCCTGCTCGTCGGTGCCGATGCGCCAGCGCACCACGGCCTCGGTGGAGCGGGCCTTGTCCGACTTGTAGTGCTCGCTCATGCGGCGGAACACCTCGTCGAGCACCTGCACGCGGAGCTCGGGGCGGGCCATGACCGCCTCCACCTGCTTGGCCGAGGCGCGCGAGATCAGCTTGGCGAACTGCTCGGGGCGGAGTTCGCTGAGGTCCGCAGCCCCGTCGGCGGCGTGCTCGGAGGCCGCTGCCAGCAGCGCGACGAACTCCTCTTCGCCGATCTTCTTCGGGTCGACCTCGGCGAGCGCGGCGACCGGATCCGACTTGGACATGTGACCTCCCATTACCTACTGACAAGTAAGACTACGGGTGAGTAGGTAAGGCGGGCAAGGCATCCCGCTGATCGTTCTGCTCTAGCCTCTCCCGCAGATCAGGACCAAGCCGAGCACGCCGCGGAACCGGCCCGCAACACCGCCCGCGGCGGGAGAACAGGAGGTGGGATGCGGCCCGACCCGGACGATCACGAGGAGAGCCCACGACCCCGCAGCAGGCGGCTACCGCGCTCGGTGCGGGAACGGCAGATCCTCGACGCCGCCGTCGAGGTCTACGCGGCCCGCGGCTTCCACCTCGCGTCCATGGACGAGATCTCCGAAGTCGCGGGCATCTCCAAACCGATGATCTACGCCTACCTCGGCTCCAAGGAGGAGCTGTTCGTGGCGTGCATCCAGCGGGAGGCCACCCGGCTGATCGAAGCCATCAGCACCGCCGTGGACCCCGAGGTCGGCCCCGACGAGCAGCTCTGGCGGGGCCTGCGGGTCTTCTTCGACTACGTGCAGCGGAACCGGGCCAGCTGGGTGCTGCTGCACCGGCAGGCACCCGCGGGCGGCGAACCGTTCGCCGCCGAGTTCGGGCAGTGGCGGGAGCGGGCGATGGTCCTCATCGCCTCCCTGCTGGCCCGCGCCACCGAAGGCGCCGCGCAGCCGATGCAGCCGCAGCAGATGGAACCGTTCGCCGCCGCGCTGGTCGGCGCCGCCGAATCGCTGCTGGACTGGTGGGTGGAACACCCCGAGCACACCGCGGACGGACTGGCGATGCGGTTGATGAACCTCGCGTGGATGGGGTTCGGCGACCTCGTCGAAGGACGCTCCTGGTCGCCCGGCGGGGGCCCCCCCCCCCCCCCCCCCCCACGTCTGCGAGGGGCGCGAACCCCAAGTGTCGAACCGTCCCGCCGG
>NZ_JAIUKC010000259.1:0-4478 GCF_020177435.1 Saccharopolyspora sp. 7B
GTTTGCGGAGGGGTGGGGTGGCGGAACCTCAGCGCTTCCCTCGCTGCGGGATCGTTTTCGCAGGTGGCTCCGCCACATGCGAAAACGCTGTCCTCGCGAGGAAGCCGCTGAGAACCCGCGGGTGGTCCCGTTGCTCAGGTGGTCTCCGCTCAGCGGCTTCGCCGCTGACAGGAAAACGACACGACCCACCTGGCAGGTTCGAAGGCGGGCGGTGCGCGCGCCGGGTCAGCGGTAGCGGACTTGGAGTTCCTTGATGCCGTTGAGCCAGCCGGAGCGCAGGCGGCGGGGTTCGCCGGCCTTGGCGATGCCGGGCATCCGGTCGGCGATGGCCTGGAAGATGAGGTCGATCTCCAGCCGGGCCAGGTTCGCCCCGAGGCAGTAGTGCGCGCCGGTGCCGCCGAACCCGACGTGCGGGTTGGGGTCGCGGGTGATGTCGAAGCGCTCCGGTTCGTCGAAGACCTCGGGGTCGAAGTTGGCGGAGCTGTAGAACATCGCGACCCGCTCGCCGCGCCCGATCGCCACCCCGTTCAGCTCGGTGTCGGCGAGCGCGGTGCGCTGGAAGGACATCACCGGGGTCGCCCAGCGCACGATCTCGTCGGCGGTGGTGGCGGGGCGCTGCTCCTTGAACAGCTCCCACTGCTCGGGGTGGTCGAGCATGGCGAGCATGCCGTGGGTGATGGCGTTGCGGGTGGTCTCGTTGCCCGCGACCGCGAGCAGCAGCACGAAGAAACCGAACTCGTCGTCGTTGAGCGCGTGCCCGTCCACGTCGGCCTGCACGAGCTTGGTGACGATGTCGTCCATCGGGCAGCCGCGGCGCTGCTCGGCCATGCCCATGCTGTAGCCGAGCAGTTCGGTGGCGGCGGCGGCCGGGTCGATGGAGTACTCGGGGTCGTCGTAGGCGATCATCTGGTTCGACCAGTCGAAGATGTTCTTCCGGTGTTCCTGCGGGACCCCGAGCAGTTCGGCGATGGCCTGCAGCGGGAGTTCGCAGGCGACGTCGGTGACGAAGTCGCCGGTGCTGCCGGTGAGCGCGGTCTCGACGATGCGTTCGGCGCGTTCCCGCAGCGCGTCGCGGAGGCCGTTGATGGCGCGCGGGGTGAAGCCGCGGGCGACGATGCCGCGCAGCTTGGTGTGCTCGGGCGGGTCCATGTTGAGCAGGATGAACCGCTGCATCTCGATCTGCTCGCGGTTCATCTCGGAGGTGAAGCGGGTGATCGCGGTGTTCTCCCAGGAGGAGTACACGTCGCTGCGGCGCGAGACCTCCTTGACCTCGGCGTGCCTGCTCACCACCCAGTAGCCCTCGTCGTCGTAGCCGGCCTTGCCGCGGGGCAGCGGGTTCCACCACACCGGTGCGGTGCGCCGGAGTTCGGCGAACTCGCGCATGGGCAGCCGTTCGGCGTAGAGGTCGGGGTCGGTGAAGTCGAAGCCGGGCGGGATGTGGGGGCAGACCACTGGCAACCTCCTGCGGGCCGCACGGAGACACGAGTCCACGAAAGAGAACTTGTTCTATGTGAACCGAACCACATCCGATCTGGTTAGTAAACCCCCGTAACAGTGATGATCACGCGGTGCGTCCGGATTCTCCCCCATTACGACGCGCCCCTGCGGCACGACCTTGTCGGTAACGAGAACAAGTTCTACATTGAAACTTCCGGTCGTTCATGCCGAAGGGAGACGAACGGTGGGCACTCCGGTGATCGTGGACGCGGCACGCACTCCGATCGGCAGGCGCCGGGGCGCGCTCTCCGGCCTGCACCCCGCGGAACTGCTCGGGACCGCCCAGCGCGGTCTGCTCGACCGGACCGGCCTCGCCCCGGAACTCGTCGAGCAGGTCGTCGGCGGCTGCGTCACCCAGGCGGGCGCGCAGGCCGGCAACATCACCCGCACCTCTTGGCTGCACGCGGGCCTGCCCGAGACGACCGGCTGCACCACCGTCGACGCCCAGTGCGGCTCGGCCCAGCAGGCCGCGCACCTGGTCGCCGGGCTGATCAGCACCGGTGCCGTGGACGTCGGCATCGCCTGCGGCGTGGAGGCGATGAGCCGGGTGCCGCTGGGCGCCAACATCGGCACCGAGGCGGGACGGCCGCGCCCCGACAGCTGGGACCTCGACCTGCCGAACCAGTACCTGGCCGCCGACCGCATCGCCGAACGGCGCGGCCTGGACCGCGCCGAGGTGGACCTGTTCGGGCTGCGCTCGCAACGGCTCGCCCGCGCCGCCTGGGACGAAGGCCGGTTCGCCCGCGAGATCGTGCCGACCCGCGCCCCCGCCCCCGACGGCGGCACCCACCTGGTCACCCGGGACGAGGGACTGCGCGAGACCAGCGCGGAAGCGCTCGCCGGGCTGAAACCCGTGCTGGACGCCGGATTCCACACCGCGGGCACGGCCTCGCAGATCTCCGACGGCGCCGCCGCGGTGCTGCTCGCCGACGCCGACCGGGCCGCCGCGCTCGGCCTGCGCCCGCGGGCCCGGATCGTCGCGCAGTGCCTCGTCGGTGCCGAGCCGTACTACCACCTGGACGGGCCGGTGCAGGCCACCGCGAGGGTGCTGGAGCGGTCCGGGATGAAGATCGGCGACATCGACCTGTTCGAGGTGAACGAGGCGTTCGCCTCCGTCGTGCTGTCCTGGGCCGCGGTGCACCGGCCCGACCTGGAGCGGGTGAACGTCAACGGCGGCGCCATCGCGCTGGGCCACCCGGTCGGCGCCACCGGGTCCCGGCTGATCACCAGCGCGCTGCACGAACTGGAACGGCGGGACGCGAGCACCGCGCTGATCACGATGTGCGCGGGCGGCGCCCTGTCCACCGGGACCATCATCGAGCGGATCTGAGGCCGTGGACGTCCCGGAGACGGTGCCCGCCGCCCTCGACCTCGCCGCCGAGCGGTTCGCCGAGCGCGCCGCCGTCGTCGATCCGGCGCTGCGGCTGACCTTCCGGGAGCTGCGCGAGCAGGTCCGCGAGCTGGCGGGTTTCCTGCTCGCCGAAGGCGTCCGGGCCGGGGACCGGGTGGCGCTGAACTCGCCGAACACGGGGCACTGGGTGGTGGCGGCGCTGGCCGCGCTGCACGTGGGCGCGGTGCTGGTGCCGATCAACACCCGGTTCACCGCGGCCGAGACCCGCGATGTGCTGGTGCGCAGCTCGGCGAGCGCACTGGTGGTGGCCGACACCTTCCTCGGGCGGGACCGGCTGCGAGAGCTGCGCGCGCAGGGAGGGGAGCCGACCGGCACCCCGGTGTCCGGCCTGCCCGCGCTGCGCACGGTCCTGCGCATCCCGGTGGAGGGCGCCGCGGCACCGCTGCCGCGCTGCGCGGACTGGGCCGAGGTCGGTGACCGCTCGCTCCCGGCCGACCGGGTGGACGAGGCCGCCGCCCGGGTGCGCGGCACCGATCCCAGCGACCTGCTCTACACCTCCGGGACCACCGGGCGCAGCAAGGGCGTGCTCAGCGCGCACCGCCAGGCTCTCGCCGTCGCCGACGCGTGGGCGACCTGCGGGCGCGTCGACGAGGCGGACCGGTACCTGGTGGTGAACCCGTTCTTCCACAGCTTCGGCTACAAGGCGGGCATCCTGGTGTGCCTGCTGCGCGGGGCGGCGATCGTGCCGGTGCCGGTGTTCGACACCCGCGCGGTGCTGGAACTGGTGCACCGCGAGCGGATCACCGTGCTGCCCGGGCCGCCCACCGTCTACCAGTCCATCTTGGACGATCCGGCGCGCGCCGAGCACGACCTCTCCAGCCTGCGGCTGGCCGTCACCGGTGCGGCCTCGGTGCCGCGGGTGCTGGTGGAGCGGATGCAGCGGGAGCTCAGCTTCGACACCGTGCTCACCGCCTACGGGCTGACCGAGGCCGTGGTCGCGACCATGTGCCGCCCGGAGGACGACGACGCGGTGGTCGCCACCACCTGCGGGCGCCCCACCGCCGGCTTCGAACTGCGCATCGCGGGCGCCGACGGCCGCGCCCTGCCCACCGGCGAGGTCGGCGAGGTGCTGCTGCGCGGCCCGAACACGATGCTCGGCTACCGGGACGAACCGGCGCAGACCCGCGCCGCCGTCGACGCGGACGGCTGGCTGCACACCGGCGACCTCGGCCGGGTGGACCGCGCGGGCAGGCTCACCATCACCGACCGGCTCAAGGACATGTACGTCTGCGGCGGGTTCAACGTGTACCCGGCCGAGGTCGAGCAGGCGATCGCGCGGCTGCCCGGCGTCGCCGAGGCCGCGGTGGTCGGCGTGCCCGATGCCCGCCTCGGCGAGGTCGGGAAGGCCTACGTGGTCGCCGCCCCCGGCCACCGGCTCACCGCCGACGAGGTCCTGGCCCACTGCCGCGAGCACCTCGCCAACTTCAAGCTCCCCCGCCACGTCGAGTGCGGGGGGGGGGGGGGGGGGGGGGGGGGGGGGGGGGGCGGGCCGCGGGGGGGGGGGCCCCGGCCCCCGGGGGGGGGGGGGGGGGGGGCGCCCGCCCCCCGCCCCCCCCCCCCCCCCCCCCCC
>NZ_JAIUKC010000260.1:0-4002 GCF_020177435.1 Saccharopolyspora sp. 7B
TTCAACATCATCACCGGGCCTTGCCCGATACTGAGCGGTCTGGTGGGCTGGGAGTTTTGTATATGAGACTGGGAGGGGTATGGCGGAGTCCGTCGGCGAGGGGGCCGCGAGGATCGGCTGGGCGCGCGGTGGGGAGCGGTGTCCGGTGCGGAGCGTTCGAGGTGTCGCGGTAGCGGAGTCGTGGCGGCGCGATCTCGAAGTCGATCAACGTGGTTGTTTGGTGGATAACGTTGATTATCCATCAAATAGAGAAGGGGGCGGGGGCCCGGCCACGGGGGACCCCGGCCGCTCCCGCGCGGCGGCGATGTCGGTGTGCTCGCCGGTTCGGCGCCCGTCGTGCGGGATGTTCGCGGCCGCCGCCGTCGGGTCCGCCGATCCGGTCCGAGGTCCGACGGCTCGGCCTCGTGGAGCTTGATCATCCGAGGGTTTTGTGGATCTTGTTCGCGCGGCGGGTCATGCGGTCGCCTGGTCCCGCGCGGCCCGCAGCCACCCCGCAAAACGTCACTGTGACGTTTTGCGGCGGACGGACGGGCTCTTCGGGATGTACCTCGGGGATGGTTCGTGCCGTGGCGGCGAGCCGGCGGTCCGCCGCGCAGCCGGGACGCCGCCGCCAGCTGCCGCCGGGCGCCTCGCCGAACCGACGAACGGCACCGCGCCGTCGAGCCACCGCGACACCCGTCGGCGAACGCAGGCCCGACGCGCGCCCGCATCGCACGCCCGGCCACCGACCCCTCCCGGCTCGGATGCTCCGAGGTCACCGGAGTGCCGATAATCTACATTATGTCAAGTAACGGAGATCCGGCCTCCTCCGACCGCTCCCCGCAGCCGCACGAACGCTCCGCACACCACCGAGCCAAGCCAGCACCCCGCCCGCACGGCACCCCACACCACCGCCAGCACCGGCATCCATCGACTCGGCCTCGGCGTCGGGACGAGCCGGCCGGCCACGTCGCACCCGCCGATCACCGCACCACCTGTCGGTCCCCACCGGTAGGCAGTCCCCATGCCGATGACGTTGACCGGGATCGAACACGCGTTCCGCTGTTCCTGGGGGGCCGACACCTGCGCCCCCGAAGACCTCTCCGAGTGGTCACCGCGAAACCCCGCGCGCGGCCAGTGCGGGGTGACCGCGCTGGTGCTGCAGGACTTCCTCGGCGGTGAGCTGCTGCGCGGCGAAGTCCTCGTCGCCGGCGCGCGGGTCGACTTCCACTGGTGGAACCTGCTCGGTTCGGTGGAGGTGGATCTGACCCGGGAGCAGTTCGCCCCCGAGGAGGTCGTCGGGCCGGGTGAGGTGGTCGTGCGCGGCCCGCTGCGGCGGATGCAGGCGGAGTACGAGCTGCTGCGCGAGCGCGTGCGGGCGCACCTCTCCCCTGCCTGCTGAGCGCTACCGCCCGCGCAGCGCCGAGCCGCGACTGCGGGTGCAGCCCCGAGCTGCACCTCGTCCTCGTCGGGGCGGTTGAGGTCGCCTCGTTCACTTTCAGCAGCAGTGTCTGTGCATCGGTCCGGGAGGCGTAGCCGACCCCGGTGGCAAAGTAGGCGATCACGACGGTGATCGCTCTCGACCACGTTCCGCGCAGAACAGGAGTTCCGTTGCGCTACTGCCACCGTCTGGCCACTCGTGAGGGCCTGGCCGCGATCGTCGACATCTAGATGTCGCCGTATATCTGCACCCCGAGCACCGTGGCCGAGGACAAGGCACCTATCTGCTGGGCGAAGCGGTCGCGCATGCTCCGAAATTGGGAGTGCGAACCCTGGCCACGACCATCTTCGCCAGCAACACGGCCAGCCTCCGACTCTTCCGATCGCATGGCTTCCACGAGTGGGGACGACTGCCGGGCGTTGCTGATCTGGGCGGCGGCGTGATTCATGACGTGGTCGTCGTCGGACGGTCGGTAGGTGACGCCGAAGGCTGAACGCCCTTCGCGCGGACTCGTGTGAACGTCACCGTGCAGTCGCATCCGGCGACCTCATCGACGCCGAGCCGATGATCGCGTGGCCAGCGGCGTTCGGCCCCGAAATCGTGCCGTCGGGTTCGGGGCGGGTGCGGCAGAACTACCCGTTGGATGTGGTGGCGACGTTGCGGGGCGGGTTGGCGCGGGAGTTGGTGCCGGTCCGGCGAGTCGGGTGCGGCGGCCTCGGAGGGTTCGTTGCCGGGATTGCGCGGGGTTGGCGGGCTGAACGCGCTGCCGGTGATCGGTGTGGTCGGGCAGACGAGCGTGGCGTGGTCGGGTCAGCTCCCGCACTGCGGTGGCCTCGACGAACTCCTGGACGTAGGTGGACGGGAACGGTCCTCGGGCGGCTTGTGCTGCGACACGCCCGCGAAGCCGGTGCGGGTGGTCTCAGCCGCCGCCACCGTCACCATTGCGGGCGTCACCGCGGCCCTCGCCGTCGAGGTCGCCGCAGACGTCGCCTCCGTCGAATCCGCGGCCGTGCACGGAGGTGCTGTGCGTGGAGGGGTGGGCGCCGCCGGACCCGATGAACGGGGCCGCGGTGTAGCCGTCACCGCGAGGAGCCCGGCGGCGTCGAGCGAGCAGGCTGACCACCACCGCGAGCATGAGCACGAAGAGCGCCACTGCTGAGATCACGACGATCAACCCCCATCGTCTCGGGCTCGGTGCCGCCCGCGGGAGCCCGTTTCCGTTCCAGTCCGAGCGGGCGTTTTCGGACGCTATCAGGTCGACGGCACCGCTGAGCCGAAAACAGGCGGGTGGCCGGCCTGTCCTTCGGCCGGTCATCCGCCCCTGGCATCGGATCGCCGCTCACATCCGCCGGTCGCCGATCCTGTTCAACCAAGCGTCGATCATGCGTCCGCTACACCCCGGTTCGGCGGCGCGGGCGCCCACTGCTGCCTCAAGGAGCGGGGTGCCGTTCCCCTGCCGCTGGTGCGGGTGCGTGGTGTCAGCGGCGGTTGAGGATGCGGGTGGCGGTGGTGACGAGTGCGGCGTTGTCGGGGGCGATGTCGCCGTCGGGGAGTTGGAGGGTGTCTTCGAGGCCGATGCGTGTGTCGAGGCCGCGGTGGGCGGCGAGGGTGAGCACGGGCCAGGCGCCTGCGCCGGAGCCGTGCAGCAGGACGGGGCTGCGGGCGGGTCCGATGTGGTCGAGGAGGGTGTCGGCGGTGGTGGCGGCGCCGCGGGTGGTGGGGTCGGTGACTTCGGCGAGGACGCGCAGGACTCGGTCGCGGGTGGGTGCGGTGCGGAACCGGTCGGGTCCGTCGGTGCCGGAGTGCAGGCCTGCTTCGACGGCGATGCCGCGGTCGAGGAGGGCGGTGGCGATGTCGTCGGCGCCGTCTTCGTGCCAGTTGACCGAGGCGTGGTCGGGCAGCACGGTCCAGGAGCGGATGGCGGTGATGCGGTCGCGGGGGTCGGGTGCGGTCCAGGCTCCGGTGGTGACGCCGATGGGGGTTCCGGGGGCGGCGGCGCGGACGGCGAGCAGGGTGGCGGCGAGGATGTGCGGGTCGAGGCTGTCGGTGCCGTCGGGGTGTTTGGGGTGCAGGTGGAGTTCGGTGGCTCCGGCCGCGGTGCAGGCGGCTGCGGCGGTGGCGAGCTGTTCGGGGTGCACGGGCAGGTGGTGGTGCTCGCGCGGGGTGCGGGCGCCGTTGAGGCAGGCCTGGAGCATGTGCCTGATTGTGGCGGTTTCCGGGGGTGCGGGGTATTCGGTGCGCTGGGTCGTTGCCGTGCCGGTGGCGTGTCGTGATCATCGGTGGGGTGGTTAGCGTGGTGGTGTGGTGATGTTGGGTGCTCGGGAGCGGTTGGCGATCGATCGCCGGTTGGCGGGGTGGGACGTGGATTCGGCTCGGGGGCCGTGGACGCGGTGGTTGTTGGAGTCGGTGCGGGATCGGCCTGGGGTGCGGGCGGCGGAGTTGGCCGCGGAGGTGGGGCGTCCGGTGTCGCGGGTGAAGACGCAGGCGTGGTGGTTGGCGGATTTGGGGTTGGTGGAGCGGTCGGGGCAGTCGTACCGGTTGTCGGAGCGGGGTGCGGAGTACGTGGCGGGGCGGGGTAAATG
>NZ_JAIUKC010000261.1:0-3940 GCF_020177435.1 Saccharopolyspora sp. 7B
CTCCCGCGTCGTGGGGCCCGACGTGGACGCGTTCGCCCGGCGGCACTGGGGCCGCGAACCGCTGCTGCGGCGCGGCGCCCTCCACGGGGCTGCTCAGTTCAGCGGGCACCGCTGTCGGCTCCGCCGTCCGCCCCACCGTCGTGCTGGCCGGGCGTGCCGCGGCCGGTCCCCGAGTCGGCGGGCCCTTCGGCCGAGCCGTCGGCGCCCCCGTCGTGCTGGCCCGGTGTGCCGCGCCCGGCGCCGGAGTCGGCCGGGCCCTCGGCGCCTCCGTCGGCTCCGCCGTCCGCGCCGCCGTCGTGCTGGCCGGGCGTGCCGCCTCCGGCGCCGGAGTCGGCCGGGCCCTCCGGTCCGCCGCTGCCCGAACTCCTGATGTCATCGTCGTCGAGAGCCACCTGAGCCTCCTCGGTCGTGCGCGGTCACCGCCAGTGCTCCTCCCGATTACCCGGCGCCGCGCGAAATATGCCGTGGATCAGGGGACGCGGTGGCCGCGGAAGGTCACCGGCTTGCGGGTCCGGAAACCGAGCCGCTCGTAGAGCCCGAGAGCCGCGGTGTTGGTGTCGGTGACGTGCAGGAAGGCCCGTTCGCCACGCGCCGCGATGCGCCCGGCCAGCGTGCGGACCAGCCGGGCCGCGTGCCCGCGCCCGCGCGCTTCGGGCGCGGTGCACACGGCGCTGATCTCCGCCCAGCCCGGCGGCCGGAGCCGTTCGCCCGCCATCGCCACCAGCGCGCCGCCCTCGCGGATGCCCAGGTAGGTGCCGAGTTCCCGGGTGCGCGGCCAGAACGGTCCCGGCTCGGTCCGGGCGACCAGGTCGAGCATCGCGGGCACGTCCGCGGCGCCCAGTTCGACCACGTCGGTGCCAGGACCGACGGGGGCGGGCTCGGCGGGGCCGATCAGCTGCCGGGCTTCGAGCGCGAACACCGGTTCCCAGCCGGGCGGCGGCACCGCTTCGGAGCTGAACATGTCGGCGAGCGCCCCGGAACCGAGCAGCCGCGCCAGGTCGTCCCACGCCGCCGGTCCCGGTTCGGCGACCGCCGCGAACGTCGTCACCCCGGGCAGGTACGTCGCCGCCGTCCCGCACCACCGAGCGAGGTGCGCGTGCCGCCCCCGCAACGACGCCAGCACCGGCTCATCCAGCACGTCCACCGCTCGCCCTTTCCTTCCTGTCAGCGGCGAAGCCGCTGAGCAAACGACCACCTGAGACAGGACCACCCGCGGGTTCTCAGCTGCTTCCACGCGAGGACAGCGTTTTCTCCTGTGGCGGAGCCACCGGTGAAAACGATCCCGCAGCGAGGAAGCAGCTGAGGTTCCGCCACCCCAGGTACTCAGCAAACCGAGTCGAACATTCAGTCCCCATGCCAGTAGCCGAACACCGCGCTGAGGTGGCTCGCCATCGCGGCGCGCGCCGCGTCGGGGTCGTGCGCGGTGATGGCGTCGACGATGGCCTGGTGCGAGTCGCAGGCCTCCTGGTGGGCGGCGCGCAGGGTGAGGTTGTGCTCGCGCACCCGGATCAGCCCGCCGCGCAGCGAGGACAGCAGCAGGCTGAAGATCTCGTTGCCCGCCATGACGCTGACCAGCCGGTGGAACTCGAAGTCGGCGGCGACGGCGCGGGCCACGTCCTCGCCGCTGGCGCGCAGCTCGTCGTTGGCGGCGCTGAGCAGGCGGGCGGTCTCGGCGTCGCCGCGTTCGGCGGCGGCGCCCGCGGCGTGCACCTCGATCACCTCGCGCACCTCGTGGATGGAGCGGTAGTCGAGGTCGTTGTCCCGCAGGTACAGGAAGAGCGCTTCCTGCGCGCGTTCCGGCGCGACCGCGGTGATGCGCAGTCCGCTGCCGCCGCGGGAGGCGATCAGGCCGCGCCCGGTCAGGTTGCTCATGGCTTCGCGCAGCGCGGTCCGGGAGACGCCGTACTCGGCGGCGAGGTCGCGTTCGGCGGGCAGCCGGTCGCCGGGCCGCAGCCTGCCGTCCAGGATGCGCCGCAGCAGCCCCGCCACCACCTCGTCCGAGCGGCGGATCTCGCCGGGTGCGGTGTCCTCGGCCACTGGTCGTGCTCCTTCCCGCGGAGGTCGCGTGCTCGCCGATCCTAGAGATCGGCCGGGGTGTGGACATCGGGCGCACCGGTTTGCTAGAAAACCTGTCATACCAATTGGTCGACCAAGGAGGTTCCGGTGCCCGCCACCGCCCACGAGGCCACCCGTGGCTGAGCCGCTCGTCTCCGCGGGCCCGATCGACCACGTCGCGCTCATCACCGGCGACGCCGACCGCACCGCCCGCTGGTACGCGGAGCACCTGGGCCTGCACGTCGTCCGGGACGAGTTCGTCGACGCGGTCGGGGTCCGGCTGGTCTGGCTCTACCCGCGCGGCTGCTCGCCCGGGGGGACCGCCGCCGGGCTCCAGCTGCTCGAACCGCACCGCCCCGGGCCGCCGCTGACCCACCTGCGGGAGCGCGGCGAAGGGCTGCACCACTTCTGCTTCGCCGTCGACGACCTCGACGCGGTGCTGCGCTCGGCCGGGCAGCCACCGGAGGACGCCTTCACCGGTGGATTCGGGCTGCCGTGCGCGTTCCTCGCCGAATCCGCGGGCGGCGAACTCGTCGAACTCGTCCAACGCCCGGCCCCGCCGGCCTGATCCCGCACGACCTTTCGCAACGACGCAAAAGGAATGGACAGCAGCATGCAACCGGACCACGCGCGTTCTCGCGCAGGTGCGCCGTGATCGGCGCGCAAGCCGCCGCCGCGGCACCGCTCACCGGGCACGACATCCGCCTCATGGCGGTCCTGCTCGGCGGGATCGTCTTCGTCGCCGTCGCCGTCAGCGCGCTCAAGCTGCACCCGGTGCTGGCGCTGCTCAGCGGCGGCGTGCTGGTGGGGCTGGCCGCCGGGCTCGGCGTCACCGGCACCGTCGAAGGGCTCACCACCGGCATCGGCAAGACGCTCGGCGAGACCGGGGTGCTGATCGCGCTGGGCGCCATGTTCGGCGCGGTGCTGTCCGAATCCGGGGCGGCCTCGCGGATCGTGCAGACCCTGACCGGCGGGGTGGGCGTGCGGGGACTGCCCTGGGTGGTGCTCGCCGCGTCCGTCCTCATCGGACTCCCGATGTTCTTCGAGGTCGGGTTCGTGACGCTGATCCCGGTGGTGCTGCTGCTCGCGCGGCGTACCGGCATCGAGCTCACGCTGCTCGCCTTCCCGCTGCTGGCCGGGCTGGACGCGGCGCAGTGCCTGCTGCCGCCGCATCCCGGCCCGGTCGGCGCGGCCGGAGCGCTCGGGCCCAGCATCGGGCTGGTCCTGGTGCTCGGGCTGGTCGTCGCGGCCCCCGCCGTGCTGCTCACCGGCCCGTGGCTCGGTCGGCTGATGCGGCGCTGGGTGCGGGCGCGTCCGCCCGCCGGGCTGGAGCGGTTGTTCGCCGCCGACGGGAGCGACGTGCCGCGCCCGCCGGGACGCGCCCGCAGCTTCGCGGTGATCCTGCTGCCGGTGCTGCTCATGCTCGGCAAGGCCGCCACCGACCTGTTCTGGGCCGACGGCACCGGGCCGGTGCACGCGGTGGTCGAACTCGCCGGAGAACCGGCCATCGCCCTGCTGATCTCGGTGCTGGTCGCCGTCGTCGTGCTGGGCGGGCTGTCCGGCACGCCCCGCGAAGTGCGCGAGCGCTGGGTCGGCTCGTCGCTGGCGCCGATCGCCGGGATCACCTTCATCGTCGGTGCGGCCGGCGGGTTCAGCCGCGTCATCGTCGAGTCCGGCACCGCCGACGCGGTGCTCGACCTGGCCTCCGGGGCCGGGGTGCCGACGCTGCTGCTGACCTTCGGCATCGCCGCGATCCTGGTCGCCGCGCTCGGCTCCGCCACGGTGGCGGGCGTGGCCCCGGCGACGCTGGTGGCCCCCAGCGTCGGCGCGCTCGACCCGGTCCACCTGGCGCTGCTGGTGCTGGCCGCGGGCGCGGGGTGCGCCG
>NZ_JAIUKC010000262.1:0-3786 GCF_020177435.1 Saccharopolyspora sp. 7B
CTCGGTGGCGCTGGACCTGGCCGCGCCGGCCGGGACCGAGACGGAGGCGTTCGGCTGGGTCGTGACGGCGGTGACGCTCGGTGCGGCGGCCGGCCAGTCGATCAGCGGCCGGATCGTGGAGAGCGCCGGGCCGCCCGCCGCGTTCCTGCTCGCCGGGGTGGTCGGCGTCGTGCTGGCCGCGGGCCTGTGGGTCCGGCGCGGCACGCTGCTCCCGGTCCGCGAATCCGCCCTGGTCTGACGCGCAGGGCCTCGCTGATCGCGGGCCCCCCCCCGGCGGGGGGGGGGGGCCCCGGCCCCCCCCCCCCCCCCCCGGACCGGTCACTCCCGCTCGGACAGCGTGACTTCCACGCCCCCGGCGAAGTCGGCGGCCACGTTGTAGATGAACGCGCTCACCGTCGCCAGCGCCGTGAACAGCACGATGTTGATCGCCCCGATGATGGAGGCGACGCCGAACACGCGGCCCGCGCTGATCAGCTCTTCGCTGGCGGCGTCCTCCGGCGAGGTGAGCTCGGTGAACGTGCCGTTCAGCGAGTCCCACACGCCCATGCCGTCGAGCACCCCGTAGAGCACGGCGACCGCGATCATCCAGACGAAGAACATCGCCACGCTGAGCACCAGGGCCAGCTTCAGCACCGACCACGGGTCGAGCCGCTTGACCTGGAGGCTCGCCCGCCGCGGTCCCCTGCTGGGCCGGCGGGTGCTGGTGGACTGCGCGCCCAGCCGAGCGGCCGCGCCGAAGTTCACCGCGGTGCGGCCGTCCGCTCCCTGCTTCGGGATCTCGGTGCGGACCGTCTCCTGGTCGTGCCCGGGCTTCGGGATCCCCTGGGTCTGCGCGGTGTCGAAACCGGGCTGGGCTTCGGCACCGCCGTCGGCGCTGCCGGCCCCGGCTCCGGTGCGCTGCCACGGCGGCGGCGCCTCGGTGCCCTCGAAGGTCTCCGAACCGTTCGGCTTCGAGCTCGCCTCGCCGTTGCCGTCGGCCGCGGCCGACGTGTCGCCGTCGCCCCCGGTCGCAGCGGTCTGCCCGGTCATCACCGAGGTGTGCTGGGAGTTCTGGCCGTTGGTCGGTTCGGCATCCTGGTCACCCGGGTGCCCGTCCGGACGCTCCGGCTTCTCGGAAGATGTCACGAGAGATCCTTCATGATCGTCATCGGCGGTCGCTACTTCGTCGGCTCAGGCCCGGCGGCGTCCGGATCGGCGGCCTCGTCGGCGCTGCGCGCGATGGCCACCACCGAAGTCCCGTCGCCCAGGTTCATCAGACGCACCCCCTTCGTCTGCCTGCCTGCCTTGCGAACCTCCTTGGCGGTGGTCCGGATGACGCCGCCGGTGGAGGTGATCGCGTAGAGCTCATCGTCCAGGTCGACGATGAGCGCCCCGACAAGCCTCCCACGTTTGCGGTCGTACTGAACGGTGAGCACGCCCTTGCCGCCGCGGCCCTGGACCGGGTAGTCGTCGATCTCCGTCCGCTTGGCGTAACCGCCGTCGGTGGCGACCAGCACGAACCGGCCGGCCCGGACGACGCCCATCGCGAGCAGCTCGTCGCCCGCGTTGAACCGCATGCCGAGCACGCCTGACGTGGCGCGGCCCATGGGGCGCAGCGCTTCGTCGGTGGCGTGGAACCTGATCGACTGCCCTTCGGCGGAGACCAGCAGCAGGTCGTCCTCCTCGGAGCACAGCACCGCGCCGACCAGCTCGTCCTCGTCCTTGAGGTTCACCCCGATGAGTCCACCCGAACGGTTCGAGTCGAAGTCGGTGAGCCGGGACTTCTTCACCAGGCCCGCCTTGGTGGCCAGCACCAGGTACGGGGCGGCGGTGTAGTCCTTGATCTGCATGACCTGGGCGATGTGCTCGTCCGGCTGGAACGCGAGCAGGTTCGCCACGTGCTGGCCGCGGGCGGTGCGGTTCGCCTCGGGCAGCTCGTAGGCCTTCGCCCGGTACACCCGGCCCTTGTTCGTGAAGAACAGCATCCAGTCGTGCGTGGAGCAGACGAAGAAGTGCGAGACGATGTCGTCCTGCTTGAGCTGCGCGCCCTGCACGCCCTTGCCGCCGCGCTTCTGCGCGCGGTACAGGTCGGTGCGGGTCCGCTTCGCGTAGCCGGTGCGGGTGATCGTGACGACGACGTCCTCGTCGGCGATGAGGTCCTCCATGGAGACCTCGCCCTCGTAGGGCACGATCTTGGTGCGGCGGTCCTCGCCGTACTTCTCGACGATCTCCATGAGCTCGTCGCGGATGATCTGCCGCTGCCGCTCCGGCTTCTCGAGGATGTCCTTGTAGTCCTCGATCTCCAGCTCCAGCTCGGCGAGCCGATCGATGATCTTCTGGCGCTCCAGCGCGGACAGCCGCCGCAGCTGCATCTCCAGGATCGCGTCGGCCTGCACCTCGTCGACGTCGAGCAGCCCGATCAGCCCGGTGCGGGCCTCGTCCACGGTCGGCGACCGGCGGATCAGCGCGATCACCGCGTCCAGCGCGTCCAGCGCCTTGACCAGGCCGCGCAGCACGTGGGCGCGCTCCTCGGCCTTGCGCAGCCGGAAGCGGGTGCGCCGGACGATGACCTCGATCTGGTGCGTGACGTAGTACCGGATCACCTGGTCGAGGCGCAGCGTGCGCGGCACGCCCTCGACCAGCGCCAGCATGTTCACGCCGAACGTGGTCTGCAGCTGGGTGTGCTTGTAGAGGTTGTTCAGCACCACCTTCGGGATCGCGTCCCGCTTCAAGGTGATGACGATGCGCATGCCGCGTCGGCTGTTGGACTCGTCGGCGATGTCCGAGATGCCGGTGAGCTTGCCGTCGCGGTGCATGGCCGCGATGTTCTCGATCAAGTTGTCCGGGTTGACCTGGTAGGGCAGCTCGGTGACGATCAGCGAGGTGCGGCCCTTCGCGTCCTCCTCCACGGAGACGACCGAGCGCATCTTGATGGAGCCGCGGCCGGTGCGGTACGCGTCCGCGATGGCGTTGGTGCCGAGGATCAGCGCCCTGGTCGGGAAGTCCGGCCCCTTGATGAGCCTGATCAGCTCTTCGAGGAGCGTCTCGTCGTCGACCTCGGGGTTCTCCAGCAGGTAGACCACGCCGTCGGCGACTTCCCGCAGGTTGTGCGGCGGGATGTTCGTCGCCATCCCGACCGCGATGCCGCTACCGCCGTTGACCAGCAGGTTCGGGATGCGGGCCGGGAGGACGTCCGGTTCCTGGGTCCGACCGTCGTAGTTGTCGGAGAAGTCGACGGTGTCCTCTTCGATGTCGGCGAGCATGTGCATCGCCAACGGCTTCAACCGCGACTCGGTGTACCGCATGGCGGCCGCCGGGTCGTTGCCCGGCGAACCGAAGTTGCCCTGCCCGTCGATCAGCGGGTGCCGCATCGCCCACGGCTGCGCCAGGCGCACCAGGGTGTCGTAGATCGCCGAGTCGCCGTGCGGGTGGTAGTTGCCCATCACCTCGCCGACGACGCGGGAGCACTTCACGTACCCCCGGTCCGGGCGGAAGCCGGAGTCGTACATCGCGTACAGCACGCGGCGGTGCACCGGCTTGAGGCCGTCCCGCACGTCCGGCAGGGCGCGCGCGACGATGACGCTCATCGCGTAGTTGATGTAGGAGTTCTGCATCTCCTGCTGGATGTCGACCGGTTCTACGCGGCCGTGTTCCGGCGGCAGGATTTCCGTCACGGGTGGAAGTTCCTTTCAGGCGGGTGGGGCGGGTTCCTGCGCCGGCGCGCCGCGGGCGCGGGGGGGGGGGGGCCCCCCCGGGGCGCGGCGGGGGGGGGGGGGGGGGGGGCGGGCCCCCCGGGCCGCACAGCCC
>NZ_JAIUKC010000263.1:0-3687 GCF_020177435.1 Saccharopolyspora sp. 7B
GTGCTGGCGGGGGACGGGGAGCGGATCGGGGCGCTGATCGGGAACCTGGATTCGCTGGTGCGCGCGCTGTCCGCGCATCGGTCCACAGTGGAATCACTGGCGGCCGGGGTGCGGCAGGCGGGTGCGGACTACGACGCCGAACGGCTGCACCTCGACGAGACCGTCGGCAGGCTGACCCGCGCGCTCGCCGAAGCCGACGCGCTGGTCCGCGAGCACGGCGACGACCTCACCGGCAGCGTGCACGACCTCGCGGGCACCACCGGCCAGGTCGCCGCGCAGCGCGAGCAGCTCGCCGAACTGCTCACCCAGCTGCCGCTGGTGTTCGGCAACTTCAGCCGCGCCATCACCGACGACGAACGGCTGCGCATCCGGCTGAACATCTCCACCTCCCTCGACCAGTTCCCGGCCACCGCCCGGTTGTGCGAGCGGATCCCGGTGCCGCTGTGCTCCGCGCCCGGCCTGGTCAACCCGATCCCGTTCCCGCCGGAGCTGGACCCGCTGCACGCCCTGCCCGGAGGTGGCCGATGAGCACCGCCAGGCTGTTGCCGCTGCTGCTGGGCGTCGCGCTGCTGACCGGCGGCTGCGGGCTGAGCCTGCACGAGCTGCCGACCGGGGGGAGCGGCGGAACCCGGATCTCCGCCGTGTTCGAGGACGTCTCCGAGCTGCCCGTCGGCGGCGCTGTGCGGATCGGGCAGGACACCGTCGGCCAGGTGCGCGCGCTGTCCACCGAGGACTTCACCGCGGTCGCGGTGCTGGAGCTGCGGCCCGGGCTGCGGCTGCCCGCGGACACCGCCGCGCGCCTGGAGCTGACCTCCGCGCTGGGCGAGCAGTTCGTGGTGCTCGAACCGCCCGCGCGACCGGCCACCACCGAGCCGCTCGCCGACGGCGCCACCATCCCGCTGGACCGCACCGCCCGCGGCCCGGACCTGGAGAACACCCTCGCCGCCCTCGGCACCGTGCTCGGCGGCAGCGGGCTCGACCAGGCCCGCACCATCGTCACCGAGCTCGACACCGCGCTCGGCGGGCGCGAAGCGGAGGTGCGGGACCTGCTGCACCGGCTGGACGCCCTGCTGTCCGAAGTGGACTCGCACCGCGCGGAGTTCGACACCGCCCTCGACTCGCTGCACCGGCTCTCCGCCGAGACCGCGGCGCACACCCCGCTGCTGGAGGCCGCGCTGCACGACCTCACCCCGGCCGTGGACGTGCTGCTGGGGCAGCGGGAGCGGTTCGACCGGCTGCTCACCGGTGTCACCGAACTCGGCCGCAGCGGCGACGGCATCGTGCGCGAAGCCGGGCCCGCGTTCGCCGCGCAGCTCGACGCGCTGCGGCCGGTGCTGGACTCGCTGGCCGGGTTCAACGGCGACCTCGCCGACACGCTCACCTCGCTGCGCACGTTCCAGCAGCGGCTGGGCAGCGCCATCCCCGGCGACTACCTGAACCTGGACGGCACCCTCGACGTCTCCGGCAGCCTGCTGCCGCTGCTGACCGGGCGGCCGCCACCGGTGCCCGGGCCGGCGCTCGTACCGCCCGGATCCGCCGTCGACCTGCTGACCGGAGGCACCCGATGAGCCGCGCCGTGCTGATCCAGCTCGTCCTGTTCCTCGTCATCGGGCTCGGCTGCGCCGCGTTCGTGCTCGACACCGCGCTCGGCCCGCGCGCCCTCGGCACGCCCGTGCGGGTAGCGGTGCGGATGCCGGACGCGGCGGGCCTCGCCGCCTCCTCCCAGGTCACCTACCGCGGCGTGCGCACCGGCACCGTCGAGTCCGTCCGGCTCGACCCCGGCGGCGACGGCGTCACGGTGCGGCTGCTGCTGGACCCGGGCAGCCGCGTCCCGGCCGACACCACCGCGCGGATCAGCATGGACACCCCGATGGCCGTGCAGCACCTCGACCTGCGGCCCGGCACCGGCGCCCCGCCGTACCTGCGCGACGGCGACGTGATCGGCGCCGAGCGCACCAGCACCCCGCTGCCGCTGGAGACCCTGCTGGTGCGCGCCACCGACCTCGCCGAGAGCATCGACCCGCACGACGTGCGGGTGCTGTCCGAGGCCGCCGCCGAGCTCGACGGCACCGCCCCGCAGCTGCGGCGCATCCTGGACGGCACCCGCGACCTCACCCGGCTCGCGGTGGAACGGGAACCGCAGCTGGCGAACCTCGCCGAGCAGGGGCCCGCACTGCTGGACCAGGCCGACGGGCTGCCCGAGCTCGCGGCCTCGGTGCGGGAGCTGGCCGACCAGGCGCGCGCGCAGGAACCGGCGCTGCGCCACCTCGCCGAGACCGCGCCCGGCACCACCCGGGCCGCGGCCGACCTGCTCGCGCGCGGCGAGCGGGACGCGAGCGCGCTGCTCGGCAACCTGCTCACCACCGGGGAAGTGCTCGGCGCCCACGTGCCCGCGCTGCGCGAGACGATGACCGCGCTGCCGCGGGGGCTGTCCGACCTGGCGAGCATCGTGCACGGCGACGTCGCCGACTTCTACCTCGTCGCCGCCCAGGGGCCCGCCTGCTACTACGGCACCGAACGGCGTCCCCCGACCGACACCGCCCCGCGCGCACCGCGGCTCGACTGGAGCTGCGCGCCGGGGCCGGGCCTCGAACAGCGCGGCGCCGACAGCGCGCCGCGCCCCCGGACACCGGCCGCCGAGCCGGTGCGGCACCCGGCACCGGGTGCTCCCGCCACCGCGGAGCCGAGCGCGGGCGGCGGGGTGCTGGGACCACGGCCGTGGTCCTCGATCATGTTCCAGGGAGTGCGATGAGCGGCGAGACGGCGACCGGCCAGGACGGGACCGGACGGATGCAGGAGCACAACGCGGAGCCCGTCGTGGAGTCCACCGCGGAGTTGACTGCGGGCTCCGCGGCGGAGCCCGCCGTGGAATCGGCTGGGGAATCGGCTGCGGAGCCGATCGTGGAGTCCACTGAGGACACCACCGCGGCCGGTGCGGCGAGCGGCACCCCGGAACCCGCGCGGCGACGGCGGCCCGGCGGCCGGGCGGTCCTCGCCGCCGCGGTCGTCCTGCTGCTGCTCGGCGGCCTCGCCACCACCGGCTGGCTGCTGCACCGGCGTGCCACCGAGGACGCCGCCCGCGCCGGCGCGCTCGCCGCGGGTCGCGAGTACGCGCTGGCGCTGACCACCTACGACCACCAGGACCTGGCCGGGAACTTCGACCGCGTCGCGCAGCACTCCTCGCCCGCGTTCGCGCGGCAGTACCAGGAGGTCAGCGACGGGCTCACCCAACTCATCCAGCAGTACCAGGCCACCTCGAAGGGCGAGGTGCTGCACGCGGGCGTCGCCGAATCGAGCACGGACCGCGCGGTGCTGCTGCTGTTCGTCGACCAGGCGATCACCAACACCAACAGCCCCGAACCGCGGGTCGACCGCACCCGGATGCGCCTGACGCTGGTGCACTCAGGAGACCAGTGGTTCATCGACGACGTCCAGCTGATCTGACCGCTTGTTGTCCCTCAGCTCATTTTGCGTAGCACTGAGGTGGCGGAACCTCAGCGGCTTCCTCGCTGCCCGCTTTTCGGTGCGGCCGCGATTTCTGATGTATGTCCGGCACACGGCGACATCGCTGTCCTCGCGAGGAAGCCGCTGAGAACCCGCGGGTGGTCCGGTTGCATTCTTGGTTTCGGCTCAGCGGCTTCGCCGCTGACAAGAAAAACCGCAGATCCGGGGGCGGCGGGGGCGGAC
>NZ_JAIUKC010000264.1:0-3642 GCF_020177435.1 Saccharopolyspora sp. 7B
CCGCCGCACCGAACACCCGCGCCGCACCGCCCGCCGACGTCACGCAGCCCGCGAAGGTTCCCGGGGCCGCGCAGCAGGCCCCCGACCCGATCAGCAGCGACCACGGGCAGCGGTTCCTCGGCAGCATGCTGGCCGCGGCCGCCGGGGACGCGCTCGGCGGCCCCGTCGAGACCTACCCGGTGGAGCAGATCCGCAGCCGCTTCGGCGAGCGCGGCATCACCGACTACGACCGCACGGGCGAGCACTCGGGCGAGTTCACCGACGACACCCAGCTGATCCTGTTCACGCTGGAAGGGCTGATCCGCGGGCACGTCGCCACCCGCGGCGGCGCCACCGGCGGCCCGCTGCCCGCGGTCCAGCTGGCCTACCAGCGCTGGCTGCACACCCAGGGCCACGCGTGGGCGCGCGTGGCGGGCCCGTTCGCCGAGCAGCACCCGGAACCGACCGGCTGGCTCGTCGCCGAACGCGACCTGTTCGCGGTGCGCTCGCCGAACGCCGAGTGCATCACCGCGCTGCGCGAGTTCGCCACGCACGGCCGCCCCGGCACGTTCCAGCGCCCGATCAACGACTCGGACGACAACACCGGCGTGGTGCGCGCCGCGCCGTTCGCGCTGTGGTCCGAGGACCCGCGCGAGGTGTTCCGGCTCGCCGCCGCGGGGGCCGCGCTGACCTGCGCGAAGCCCAGCGGCTACCTGCCCGCCGGGGTGCTGGCGGTGCTGGTGCACCGGCTGCTGCGCGGCGAGTCGCTGCCGGACGCGCTGACCCTGGCTGGCGAGCTGCTCGCCGAGTGCGAGGGGCACCAGCAGACCGAACGGCTGCTGCTGGTCGCCGAGGACCTCGCCGCGCAGGGCGCTCCCACCGCGGGGCAGCTCAAGGACCTGCTCGGCGGTGGCTGGAGCGGGCACGAGGCGCTGGCCATCGCGGTGTGCGCGGCGCTGAGCCACGACGGTGTCGGCCCGGCCGTGATGGCCGCGGTGAACCACTCCGGCGACAGCGATTCGACCGGCGCGATCTGCGGCGCGATCGTCGGCGCCCGGCACGGTGCGTCCGCGCTGCCCGGCGTGTGGCTGCGGGACCTCGGGCAGCGGGAGACCGTCGAGAAGTTGACCGCGGACGCGCTGGTCGAGTTCGGCCCGCAGCCGCGCACCGACGAGACGTGGGCGCAGCGGTACCCGGCGGCGAAGGACTTGATCGACCTGGAGTTCCCGGCGGAGCTGCCGCGCTCGGCGCGGACGGGCACCGCGGGGTCGCCGAGCGCGGCGTCGGAGAAGCCCGGCGAGTCGCCGAGCACGACACCGGAGAAGCCCGGCGAGTCGCCGAGCACGACACCGGAGAAGCCCGGCGAGTCGCCGAGCTCGGGGTCCGAGAAGACCGGCGAGCAGTCGAGCTCGGGGCCGGAGAAGACCGCGGAGCAGCCGGGCTCGGCGCGGGAGGGCGCGGGCTCGGCGCGGGAGGGCGCGACCGAGCGCACCACCGAGCAGCCCGCGATCCGGGACGAGGAGTCGGTGCCGGAGGAGTCGGCGCCGGTGGCCAGGTTCCCGATCCCGGGCGGTGCCGCGCGCAGCGGCGACGAGCAGCCGGCCACGGCAGGGAAACCCGCGGAGTCCACTTCGGACGGACCGACGGGCCTCGCCCCCGGTGGCCGCACCCCGGCGGTGCCCGATGGGACCGCCGAGGACGCCGGCGCGGCTTCGGAGGAGGACGCGCAGCCCGAGCAGGACTCGGCCCCGGAGCGGACCGAGAAGCCCGCGCAGACCGGGAAACCCGAGCAGACCCCGAAGCCCGAACAAGCCGAGCAGACCCAGCAGGACGAGCAGACCCAGCAGGACGCGAAGTCCGAGCGGAGCACCGCCGACCAGGCCGCGCCGGACGCCCCGGCCGCCGCACCGCTGCCCACGATGGGTTCCTGGCCCGCGACCTCCTCGAACGGCCGCGACGGCGCCGCCGAGCAGGACGGGACCACGGCCGGGAGCGAGACCGCCGAGCCCGGATCCGCCGACGAGGCCGCGGCGAACGCCCGAGGTGCGGCGCAGCAGCCGGCGGCGCCGCTGACCGAGCGGATCGCGATGCCGCGGTCCGGCCCGGCCACCCGGAACTCCGGCGGTGCGCCGCAGCCGGCCGCGAAGCAGCCACCGGTCACCACCACCCGCGAACTCGCCGAGCCCGCCACCGAACGCGGCGCCCGCATCCTCGGCTGCCTGCTCGGCGGCGCGGTCGGCGACGCCCTCGGCTACCCGGTGGAGGACGACTCCATCGAGAAGATCCGCGCCGAGCACGGCGCGGCGGGCGTGGTCGACTTCGCCGACGCGCACCGCCCCGGCGGATCGATCAGCGACGACACCCAGCTGACCCTGTTCACCACCGACGGCCTCATCCGCGCCTCGATCCGCCGCAGGCTCTACGACGAGACCGATCCGGCGCAGCAGGTGCAGCACGCCTACCAGCGCTGGCTGCACACCCAGGGCTTCGACTGGAAGGACGCGGGCGGGCCGATCGCGATGACGCCGCCGGATGGCTGGCTGATCCGGGAGAAGGGCCTGTTCGTGCGCCGCGCGCCCGGCGCCACCTGCGTGCAGGCGCTGCACGGCTACGCCACCAGCGGGCGGCTGGGCACCTTGACGAACCGGATCAACGACTCGAAGGGCTGCGGCGGCGTGATGCGCGCGGCGCCCGCCGGGTTCTGGTCCGACGATCCGGCCGAGACGTTCCGGGTGGGTGCGGCCACCGCGGCGCTGACCCACGGGCACCCGAGCGGGTTCCTGCCCGCCGGAGCGCTCGCGGTGATCGTGGCGCAGCTGCTCGGCGGCCGGTCGTTGCCGGAGGCGGTGGACCGGGCGCTGACCGAGCTGTCCGGCTGGGAAGGGCACGAGGAGACCACCAGCGCGTTGCGCCGCGCGATCGAGCTGGCCACCGAGGGCACGCCGACGCCGGAGCAGATCCAGCACCGGCTCGGCGACGGCCGGGTCGGCGAGCAGGCGCTGGCCATCGCGGTGTGCGCCGCGCTGGCGCGCCCGTTCTCCTACACCGACGCGGTCGTGCTGGCCGCGAACCACTCCGGTGACAGCGACGCGACCGCCTCGATCTGCGGCAACATCATGGGCACCGCGCACATGGCGAGCGCGATCCCGGAGAACTGGCGGCAGCGGGTGGAGCTCGGCGAGGTCGTCGAGCAGCTGGCGCGGGACGCCACCGAGGAGTTCGGCGAGCACCCGCCGTCGGTGCCGGAGTGGCTGCGCCGCTACCCGGCGGGCAGCTCCCCCGCTGCAGGTTCGAGCGGCGCCGCCGCTGCGGGTTCGGACGGCGCCGCCGCGGAGCCGGAGCGCGAGTCCGCGCGGCCCGCCCCGGAGGCGGCCGAGCAGACCATGGTGATGGCGCCCATCCCCGCCGTGCCCGACGAACCCCCGGCGAGCGCGCCCGCGGCGCCGCCCGCGACCTCGGCGGGGCCGAAGGGGAGCGCATCCGAACCGGCGGCGAGCGCCCCCGAACGGGCCGCGGAACGGGGCGAGGCCGCAGCGCCCGCATCGGCGGCGCCGGTCGCCGCCGCACCGGCCGTCCCCGAGTCCCCGGCCGCTCCCGCGACCCCGGCCGTCCCCCCCCCCCCCGCCGCGCCCCCCCCCCCCCCCGCGGGCGCCGCCCCCCCCC
>NZ_JAIUKC010000265.1:0-3463 GCF_020177435.1 Saccharopolyspora sp. 7B
GCCGTGGTGCGAGGCTACGGGGGCGGGTGCGCAGATCGCAGGGTCTTTCGTCACTCACATGGCGCGCGTGATCGGTGGAAACACCTGTGTGGGCGGCGGTTATCGTCACGCGGGTCGGTGGTGGTGCGGGGTGGTGGCCGGGTGGTTGGGGTAGGTTTTCGGCCGTCAGTTCGTCGTGCGTCGGAAGGACCGCTGTGGCCCCCAGTATCGCCACCAATGATCGGGTCGAGTTCCCGGAGCTGTTGGAGTTCGTGCGTCCGCGTCATCGTGCGTTGCTGGTGACGGAGCGGGCGTCGGGTCGTCCGCAGATCTCGCCGGTGACGTGCGGGGTGGACGGGCAGGGGCGGATCGTGGTGTCGACGTATCCGGAGCGGGCGAAGGCGGTGAACGTGCGCCGGTCGGGCCGGGTGTCGGTGTGCGTGCTCTCGGATGAGTTCAACGGTCCGTGGGTGCAGGTGGACGGTTCGGCGGAGGTGGTGGATCCGCCGGAGAGCGTGGAGCCGCTGGTGGAGTACTTCCGGTGCATCTCGGGTGAGCATCCGGATTGGGACGAGTACCGGGAGGCGATGCGCAAGCAGGGCAAGTCGCTGATCCGAGTGTCGATCGAGTCGTGGGGCCCGATCGCGACGGGTGGTTTTCCGGCGCGGTTGGCGGAGTGAGCAGGTTCCGGACGTGAGTGACGCCCAGGGCTTGCTGGGGGTCCAAGCCCTGGGCGTCCTTCGCCGCACGAGGGGGAGGTGCGGCGGCGATCATCATCGTAACTCATCGCATCGGCTCGGTCACCCTCCGTGCTGACTTTTTCGGGTGCCGGTGGGGTCAGGAGGTTCCGGCGCCGGTTTCGAGGGCGGGCCTGATCTGGAAGGTGAGCTGGTCGCCGGAGGTGTCGACCTCGACGCGTTGTCCTTCGCCGAGCTTGCCTTCGAGGAGCAGTTCGGAGATGGAGTCGTCGACTTCGCGTTGGATGGTGCGTCGCAGCGGGCGGGCGCCGTAGTCGGGTTGGTGGCCGTGTTCGGTGATCCAGTCGACGGCGGCGTTGCTGAAGTCGACTTCGATGTCCTGGGTGCCGAGGCGTTCGCGGGTGTCGCCGAGCAGCAGTTCGGTGATGCGGTGCAGCTGGTCGGTTTCGAGCCTGCGGAACATGACGACTTCGTCGATGCGGTTGAGGAATTCGGGCCGGAACGCGTCGCGGAGTCGTGCCATGAGGCGGTCGCGGGCGGGTTCGTCGGCTTGTTCCTGGCCGCGGCTGGAGAAGCCGAGGACTCCGGAGCGTTGCGAGATGATGTCGGAGCCGAGGTTGCTGGTCATGATCAGCACGGTGTTGCTGAAGTCGACGGTGCGGCCTTGGCCGTCGGTGAGGCGGCCGTCGTCGAGGACTTGCAGCAGGGTGTTGAACACGTCGGGGTGGGCCTTCTCGATCTCGTCGAGGAGGATGACCGAGTAGGGGCGGCGGCGGACGGCTTCGGTGAGTTGGCCGGCTTCGCCGTAGCCGACGTAGCCGGGTGGGGAGCCGACCATGCGGCTGGCGGTGTGGGCTTCTTGGAATTCGCTCATGTCCAGGCGGACCATGCGGTCCTGGTCGCCGAAGAGGGATTCGGCCAGCGCCCGGGCGAGTTCGGTCTTGCCGACGCCGGTGGGTCCGAGGAACAGGAAGGTGCCGACGGGCCGGTTGGGGTCGCCCATGCCGGTGCGGGAACGGCGGACGGCGCGGGCGATGGCGTGGACGGCTTCGTCCTGGCCGACGACGCGCTTGTGCAGTTGTTCTTCGAGGTTGAGCAGGCGGGTCTTCTCCTGCTCGGTGAGTTGGGTGGCGGGGATGCCGGTGGCGCGGGAGACGACGTCGGCGATCTCTTCGCGGCCGACGACGGGGATGCCGCCGCCGCCTTGGCGTTGGGACCGGATCCGTTCGCGGACCGCGACGATCTCGTCGCGGAGGTTGGCGGCGCGTTCGTAGTCCTCTTCGGCGATGGCTTGGGCCTTGTCGCGGCTGAGTTCGTCGTTGCGCTGTTCGAGTTCGCGCAGGTCGGTGTCGGGCGTTCCGGTGCGCAGCCGTTTGCGGGCGCCTGCCTGGTCGATGAGGTCGATGGCCTTGTCGGGCAGGAACCGGTCGGTGATGTAGCGGTCGGCGAGTTCGGCGGCGGCGCGGATGGCGTCGTCGTGGAACCGGACCTGGTGGTGGGCTTCGTAGCGGTCGCGGAGGCCGCAGAGGATGCGTTCGGTGTCGGCGACGCTGGGTTCGTCGACGGTGATGGGCTGGAAGCGGCGTTCCAGCGCGGCGTCCTTCTCGATGTTGGTGCGGTATTCGTCGAGGGTGGTGGCGCCGACGACGTGCAGTTCGCCGCGGGCGAGCTTGGGTTTGAGCATGTTGCCCGCGTCGACGGCGCCGTCGGAGCCGCCTGCGCCGACGACGGTGTGCAGCTCGTCGATGAAGATGATCAGCCGGTCGCGGTTCTTGCTGATCTCGTCGAGGAGTTTGTTCATGCGTTCTTCGAAGTCGCCGCGGTAGCGGGTGCCTGCGACGACGCCGGAGAGGTCGAGTTGCACGACGCGCTTGTCCTGGAGCACGTCGGGCACTTGGCCGTCGACGACGCGTTGGGCGAGGCCTTCGACGACGGAGGTCTTGCCGACGCCGGCTTCGCCGATGAGCACCGGGTTGTTCTTGGTGCGGCGGGAGAGCACTTCGATGGTCTGCTCGATCTCCTCGTCGCGGCCGATGACGGGGTCGAGGCCGCCGTCGCGGGCCTTGGTGGTGAGGTCCTGGCCGAACTGCTCCAGGGTGGGGGTGCTGCTGGTCTCGGCGGTGTCGGGCCGCGGCTGCGCCGGGTCGGCGGGGCCTGCCTGCAGCGATTCGAGGGTGACGTGGGCGGCGGCGAGGATGCGCCCGGCCTGCGATTCGGGGTTGGCGGCCAGCGCGAGCAGCAGGTGGTCGGGGCCGATGTAGGAGGCGCCGACGGCGCGGGCGATCTGGTGCGATTCGAGCAGGGTGCGCTTGGCCGCGGGGGTCAGCGCGGGTGGTTGTTCGACGGCGTCGCCGGTGGGCAGCTGCTGTTCGATGCGCTGGGCGAGCGGGTCGGGGTCGGCTCCGGCGCGTTCCAGCATGGCGCGGGTGGTTTCGGAGCGGGTGGCGGCCCACAGCAGGTGGTGGGTGTCGAGGTCGCGGCCGCCGTGTTCGACGGTGAGGCGGGCGGCGTTGGCCACCAGGTCTTGGGCGTGCCTGCTCATCAGGCGGGTGAGGTCGACCCGTTGGGGCTGGTTCGGGCCGTCGCCACCGGAGAGGTAGCGGGCCAGGAAGTCGTCGAAGGGGCTCGAACCGAACCCTCCGGAGCCGAAGAAGCCGGTCATGGTCACCTCTCTCGTCCGTGAAACTCCTCGTTGTCTTCCCGCGGGTCTCGTCGGCTCAAACACGCGTGCGCGGTGGTGGCATTCCGCGGTATGCGGCTCGTCACGGAGCGGCGGGGGTGGGTGG
>NZ_JAIUKC010000266.1:0-3355 GCF_020177435.1 Saccharopolyspora sp. 7B
TCGCCGACTGGGCCGAACGCGCCATTCCGCGCAAAACGGACGCGAGTTCCGCGGGGCCCCAGGAGCGGAGAACGGCGCCCCCCGCGGGGGGGGGGCGCCGCCGGGGGGGGGCGGGGCGCGCGGATCCGGCGGCGATCAGCCGTCGAGCTCGACGGTCACCTTCTCGTCCGCGCGGCGCCGCTGCGCCTTCGCCGGATCCGGATTGCTCACCTGCACCAGGGAACCCTGCGCCGACAGCACCGACAGCAGGCCGTCCAGCACGCCCTGCGGCAACGTCCAGTTCCGCGCGGACAGCACCCGCGCCCCGCGGTCCACGCCCTGCTCGGCGGCGCGCCGCGACGCCAGCCCCAGCACCTCGTCCACGCTGAACTCCAGCAGCGCGGGAGCACTGCCCGGCACCGGGTCGCGCGGGGCGAAGTCGTCCCCGTGCACCCGCACGTCCGAGGCGTAGTCCACGACCTCCGCGGGCAGCCCGCGCACCGGCCCGCCCATCGCGTCCAAGCCGACCGCGGCCACCACGTGCGCCCCCGCGCCCGCCTCCAGCACCGAACCCGGCACGAACGCCACCTCGGCGCCCTTCGGATCGGCGACCACGTGCGCTCCGCACCACCACGCGCCCAGCAGCACGCCCAGCGTCTGCCAGTGCGCGGGCAGCGCGACCGCCACCGGGGCGCCCGGCTCCACGTCGAGCTCGTCCACCAGCCAGTTCGCCGTCTTCGCCGCCCAGTTCGCGGTGGTGGCCCTGGACAGCTCGACCCGCGCGCCGGTCGCGTCGTCGTAGTGCGTGATCAACGGCCGCGGTGATCCGGCGGCCACCATCGGGGCCAGCAGCGCCTGCGTGATGCTCATGCGGGGACCCTAGTGGTTCTGCTGCTGAGCACGAGGGTGGTCCGGTCGCGGGTGTGGTCGCTGCTCATCGGCTTCGCCGCTGACGGGAAAGAGCCGCGGCCCGCCGGGGCGGTTCGACGGCGAGCGGTGCGGGTGTCCGGTGCAGCGCGGGAGCGGCCCGTGCGGTCGGGTTCAGTTGATGCAGGGGATGCCCGTGGAGCTGATCGCGGGTGCGGGCGGGCTCTGCCGCCGCGCCGAACCGTCCAGGTCCAGCGCCGGGCCCGCGCCGAAACCGGCGGTGGGCACCAGGCCGGCGACGAACCCGCGCACCTGCGCCGGATCCACCGTCACCACGCTCTGCCCGTGCTCGTCGCGGTCGCCGACCGAACGCACCGGCAGCGTCACGAACCGGACGCTGCCCGAGGCGAGGCCCTGCATCCGCGCCGCGAACTCGGTGACGTCCCAGCTCTGGTCCAGCACCACCGAGCGCCGCGCCGCCTCCTGCAGCTCGGCGAGCTTCGCCGGGTTCGTGAGCGTCCCGGTGGACAGCAGCTTGTCCGTCACCGCGGCCAGGAACGCCTGCTGGCGCACGATCCGGTCCAGGTCGCCGCGCGGCAGCCCGTGCCGCTGGCGGACGAACGCCAGCGCGTCGCCACCGGAGATGGTCTGGCGCCCTGCCGCGAAGTCCGCGCCCGAGTTTTTGTCGCTGGTGGCGTGCCGCAGGCACACCTCGACCCCGCCGAGCGCGTCGGTCACCTCGTAGAAGCCCAGCAGGTTCACCTCGGCGTAGCGGTCCACCCGGACGCCCGCGAGGCCCTGCACGCTCTGCACCAGCGCGCGCTGCCCGGCCAGCTGCGCGCGCCGCTCGGCGGCGGCGCCGGAAGCGGGGTCCTGCCGGGACGCGGCCGCCTTCGCCAGCCCGTACACCGCGTTGATCTTCTGGGTGCCGCCGCCGGGCACCGGCACCGAGGTGTCCCTGGGCAGCGACACCGCCGTCGGCTGCGAGCCGTCGTGCGGGATCCGCAGCAGGATCAGGGTGTCGGTGTTGAGCCCGCTGGTGCTCTCGGTGCGCAGCTCGCGCAGCACGCTCAGCGGCAGCGGATCGCCCTGCGCGTCGGTGCGGCTGTCGTTGCCGACCAGCAGCACGTCGGTGGCGGCGTCGTCGGCCGGCGGCGCGTCGGGGGTCTCGGTGAGCACCTCGGAGCCGCCGACCTCGTCGCTGAGCCGGTCCAGCGCGGTCCACCCGGCCGCGACGACCGCGAGCACGCAGGCCGACAGCAGCGCGATCACCGCCCGGCCGAAGATCCGCAGCACGCGGCCCCCGCGCCTCCCCGGCGTCCCGGGGGCGTCCTCGTCGACGGCCACGGTCCCTCCCCGATGCGGCGGCCTCCCCGGCGGAGCCGCCCCGACAGCGGCCCGATTCCCGGAGTTGATCCACTGTAACCGGATCGCCCCGCCGAGCGGGCCCGTTCGGGCCGCGCGGCGGGGCGATCAGCGGGGTCGTGCCGGGATCAGTTCACGCAGGGGACCCCGCCCGCGTTGATCGGGCCGTCCGGCCCGTTCGGGTTCTGCTGCGCGGGCAGCGGCCTGGCCTGCCTGCCGCCGTCGAGCCGGATCTGCTTGCGACCGGCGAAGTTCTGCGTGCCGGGGCCCGCGTAGTCCGCGCCCAGGTACACCTCCACCGCGCCCGCGCCGAGGTTGCTGCTCTCCTTCAGCGGCAGCCCGCCGAGGCTCTCGGCGACCTGCTGCGCGGCGGCCTCGTCCCCGGGCGCGTGGTAGACCAGCGAGGTCGGCATCGAGTCCGCGTTGGAACTGCCGCCCTGGCTGAAGCCCTCCTGGCTGAGGCTGCTGAGCACGTCGGCGGCCAGGCCGGTCTTGCCGGAGGCGTTGAAGACGCTGACCGTGGTGCCGCTGCGCTGCTCCTCGGCGGCCTTCGCCTCCTGCTCCTTGGCCGCGCGTTCCGCGGGCGGCAGCAGCAGGTTGTCCACGAACTGCTTGACCTCGCGCGGGTTCGCCTCGACGTCCTCGGCACCGGATTCGCCGACCAGCTCGATCGGGATGGTCTGGAAGTCGATGTCGCCACCGGCGATGCCGGACATCTGCTGGGCGAAGTCGACCACGTCCCAGCCCTGGTCCAGCACCACGGACTTCTCCAGCGCCTGCATCAGATCGCCGAGCTTGCTCGGGTTGCTCAGGGTGCCGGTGGAGAGCATCTTGCCCGCCAGTCCGGACATGAACACCTGCTGGCGCACCACCCGGTCCAGGTCGCCGCGCGGCAGCCCGTGCCGCTGGCGCACGAACGCCAGCGCGTCCGCGCCGGAGATCGTCTGCGGGCCCGCCTTGAACACCGCGCCGGAGTAGGAGCTGTCGTCGACGTCGTCGAGCAGGCACACGTCCACGCCGCCGACGGCGGTGGTGATGTCGTGGAATCCCAGCAGGTTGACCTCGGCGTAGTGGTCGATGCTGGCGCCGGAGAGCTCTTCGATCGTTTTGATCAGGAATTTCTGGCCTTCGGCCTTGGATTGCA
>NZ_JAIUKC010000267.1:0-3193 GCF_020177435.1 Saccharopolyspora sp. 7B
CCCGTTGCCCCCCCCCCCGCGGGGGGGGGGGGGCGCGGCCCCCCCCCGGGGGGCCCCCCCCGGGGCGGGCGGCGCGCGGCCCCCCGCCCCCCCCCCCCCCCCCCCCCGGGTGCGGGGGAAGGTGCCGGTGGCCGCGGTGCGGCGCGAACCGGGTGCGCGGTGGGCGCGACCGGGTCGATCACCGGGAGGAGTGCTGATGCCGCCGGAGTCGCGGCGAGGACATCAGGTCAGCGACGACAACCCTGCGCACCTACGCGGACGAAGTCCACGTGGCGGCGGCGGGTCAGGCTGGTCGCGATGAGCACGGGATCATCGTGACCGCATCGGCTGAACGGTGTCAACGGAACGCGGCCACCGTTCCACCAGCCGGGCATCGTCCACAGTGGATGATCGTAACCGGATCGGGCGCCCATGCGGATCTCCGCGCGGCGGAGCGGGACTCCGCGAGCGCCGCGCGGTAACGTGATCGGTTCGACCGCGCGGCGCCCGACGCCGGGGCAGGAAGGGGATCCAGCCATGGCCAAGTTCACCTGGCACACCCGCGCCGTGCCCGGAGGCCTACCGGTCCGCCAGGTCTACGGGTTCCTGTTCGCCCCGGACGGGCGCGTGCTGATCAGGGTGGACGGCGCGAAGCACTCGTTGCCCGGCGGGCGACCGGAGCCCGGCGAGTCCGCCTACGTGGACATCCTGCGGCGCGAGACCTACGAGGAGGTCACGCTCGACATCGCCGAGCCGCACTACCTCGGCTACCAGTGCGTCGACGACGGGCACTCGCCGTACGCGCAGGTGCGGATGGTCGCCGAGATCAGCCGGGTGCACCCGCCGGAACCGGACCCGGACAACGGGCGCACCTACCTGCGGTTGCTGGTGCACCCGGGCAAGGCGGGCGACCTGCTCAACTGGGGCGAGACGGGCCACCAGCAGGCCGCGGCCGCGGCGAACGCCGCGATCGCCGTGCTCGGCCTCCCGCACCAGGGCCTGCCGGACAGCGGTTACCTCTGACCCGCGGGCGTCCCGCGCGGTCCAGCCGGTGCTCGGCCCGGTGCGGACCCGGCCGCGGCGCCTCGACCGGCGGCGTCGGCCGCCCGGCCACCGCCACCGCGACCGCCACCACCGGGACCAGCGCTCCCGCCGCGATCGCCACCCAGGACGTCGCGGTCCCCAGCGGGCGCTCCAGCGCCACCAGGCCGACGAGCACGGCGGGGAACCCGGCGCCGAGGTAGCACGCGAGGTACAGCGCCCCGGTGATCGCCCCGCGCTCCCGCCGCGACACGACCTCCTCGACGGCGGCCGTCGCCCCGCCGTAGGCCAGCCCGTGCCCGGCTCCCGCGACGACCGCCGCCGCCAGCACCACCGGCAGCGAGGCGCCCGCCGACGCCGCCAGCAGCACCAGGCTCGCCAGCAATCCGCCGAGCCCGCCGAGCTGCGCGCGCCGAGGGCCGAGTCCGATGACGAACGGTTGCGTCAGCGCGGAGCAGACCAGCACCGCCCCGAGCACGCAGCCGGTGGTGGTCAGGTCGGCCCGCGCCGTGCGTTCCAGCAGCGCCGGGACGATCGCCAGGAACAGCCCGGCCACCGTCCAGGCCAGGAACCCGGTGCCCGCGGCCGCGGTGAACGACCAGCGCGTCCCGCGCGGGATCCGCGGGCGTTCCGGCCGCCACCGCCGCAGCGGTGCGGCGGGCGCGGGCAGCCGGGACAGGCGGCGCCATCCGACGCCCAGCAGCACCAGGTGCAGCAGGTACGGCAGGACTTGCGGCAGCGGCAGGTGCTGGGCCAGCGCACCCGCGGCGACCGGACCGGCCGCGGTGCCGAGCAGGAACGCCGTGCCCGCCAGCACCGCGGCGCGCCGCCTGCTCGCCGAGCGCGGGTCGTCGCAGATCAACGCGGTCGCCGCCGGGGTCACCGCGCCCAGCGCGAGCCCCTGCGCGGCCCGACCGGCCAGCAGCCAGCCGGTGCCCGCGGCGAACGCGAAGCACACCGACCCGGCAGCGGCCAGCAGCACCGCCGTCCGCAGCACCACGCGCGTCCCCAGCGCATCCGACGCAGGACCGAACAGCAGCAGCGCCGGCGCACTGACCAGCGCGAACACCGCGTAGATCAGCGTCATGCCGAGGTCGCTGATGCCGAACGACCCCTGGTAGCCCGGGTAGAGCGGGCTCGGCAGGTACGCGCCCGCGGTGAGCACCACCAGCAGGTAGGTCCCGGTGCGCACCGCGCGCACCCGGTCGACGAACTCCTTCCCCGAGCCGGTCTGGAGCGCAGGAGGAGGCGAGGGCTTCAAGGGCAGCACGTCCACAGGTTGCCGCCCGATGCCGGCGAAGTGAATCAAACGTTCTCGCGGTGAACCGTGCAAAATATTCGCATGATCGATCCCAAGCTGACGGTGCTGCAGCTGGTCGCGCACCACGGCACCGTCACCGCCGCCGCAGCGGCGCTGCACTACACCCCGTCGACGGTCTCCTACCAGCTGCGCCAGCTCGCCGAGGAGCTCGGCGTCGAGCTGCTCGCCCAGTCCGGCCGCGGCATCCGGCTCACCCCCGCGGCCCGGACCGTGCTGCACCACGCGGAACTGCTGCAGGTGCAGGCCGAGCACGCCCGCGCCGAACTCGCCGCGCTGGCCGGAGAACCGGCGGGCCCGTTCACCCTGTGCGGGTTCTCCACCGCCGCGACCCACCTGCTGCCCGCCGCCGCCGCGATGCTCCGGGAGCGCTTCCCGCGGGTGCGCGTGCGGCTGGTCGAGGCCGAACCGGACCGCTGCTTCGACCTGCTGCTGGCGGGGGACGCGGACGTCGCTCTGGTCATCAACACCGCGGACACCCCGCCGCTGGGGGACGCGCGCTTCGAGCAGCACCCGCTGCTGGACGACCCGCTGGACCTGGTGGTGCCGAGCGATCACCGGCTCGCCGGGCGGAAGTCCGCGACGCTCACCGAAGCCGCCGACGAGCAGTGGATCATCGGGCACCCCGGCGGCACCTACCACGACCTGATGCGCGCCGCGTGCATGGCGGCCGGGTTCAGCCCGAACATCGCGCACCACGCCGACGAGTGGGACACCGGGACGGCGCTGGTCGCGCACGGCTTCGGCATCATCCTGGTGCCGCGGCTGGCGCGGTTGCACGACGACTGGCCGGTGGTGCGGATTCCGCTGCGCGGCGAACCGGCCCCGGCCCGGCGCATCCTCGCCGCCACCCGG
>NZ_JAIUKC010000268.1:0-2961 GCF_020177435.1 Saccharopolyspora sp. 7B
CCCCCCCGCGCGGCCGCGGCCGGGCCCGCCGGCGGCGCGCCGCCCCCCCCCCCCCCCCCCCCCCCCCCCCCCGGGGCGCCCCCCCGGGGGGGGGCGGGGGGGGGGGGGGGGGGGGGCCCCCCCCCCCCCCACGGCCTGACCTCCCCATCACCTTTCGTCCGGCCGCAGCGGATCGCCCCGCTCCACGGCGGTGCGCCCCCGGCCTTCCGGCACGACCGCGATGTCGCCCGCCTGATCGGTGCGGTGGATCCGGGCGCCCATCCGTTGCAGCTCGCCGAGGATCAGCGGGCTGGGATGACCGTAGTCGTTCCCGGCTCCGACGCTGATCACCGCCAGTTGCGGGCGCACTCGCGCGAGCAATCTCGGCGTCGTGAACCGGGACCCGTGGTGGGGCACCTTGAGCACCTCCGCCCGCAGGTCCGCACCTGAGGCGAGCAGCGCTGCCTGACCTGGCAGCGCGACGTCCCCGGTCAGCAGCACCCGCCCCGCCGGAGTGGTCGCCTTGACCACCAGCGAGGCGTCGTTGGCGTCCTCCGCCGAGTTGCTGCGCGCGAGCGCTCCTCGGGGGCCGAGCACGTCGAGCACCAATCCCGGCCACCGCAACCGCTGGCCCGCCCGCAACGGGACGACGGGTGTGCGGTGGGCGCGCGCGGTCGCCCGCACCTCGCGAGCCGCCCAGGCCGGTTCGCCCAGCGGTCCGACGGCGCCCGCGCCGACCTGCCGCCCGGACAGCACCGCCGAGATGCCACCGACGTGGTCGGCGTGCAGGTGGGTCAGCAGTACCAGCGGGACGCTGCGGATCCGCAACCGGCGCAGGCACTCGGCCATCGGTGCCGGGTCCGGTCCGGTGTCGACCACGACCGCTTCCCGGTCCCGGCCGGTGGCCAGCACCAGCCCGTCGCCCTGTCCCACGTCGCAGGCGACCAGCGACCACCCCGGCACCGGCCACGGGAACACCTGGTGGCGGACCGGGATCACCACCACCACGACGACCAGCACCAGGCTGGTCAGGACCAGCCGAGCGATGCGCCCGCGCAGCACGATCAGCAGCACCAGCGCGAGCACCGCCAGCGAGGTCCCGCCCACCACTCCGGACGGCCAGTCGACGGCGGCTCCCGGCACGGCCGCCGAATGCCGGGCGACCGCGAGCACCCATTCCAGTTCGGGCCCGGCCAGCCACACCAGCGCACCGGCCAGCGGCGCGCACCACGGGACCACCACCGTCGCCGCGACCCCGAGCACCGTCGCGGGTGCCACGAGCGGCCCCGCCAGCAGGTTCGCCAGCACCGCGACCAGGCTGACCTGCCCGGAGATCGCCGCCACCAGCGGTGCCGTGACCAGGTGCGCCGCCGCCGGTACCGCGAACGCCTCGGCGAGCCCGACCGGAACTCCCCTGGCGTGCAGCGCCGCCGACCAGCCGGGTGCCAGCAGCACCAGCCCGGCCGTCGCGGCCACCGACAGCGCGAACCCCGCCGTGGTCGCCAGACCCGGTGCGAGCAGCAGCAGGCCGATGACGCTGCCCGCCAGCGTCGGCAGCGCCGAGCGTTCCCGGCCCAGCGCCAGGGCGAACAGCGTGATCGCGCCCATCACCGCGGCTCGCAGCACACTCGGTTCCGGTCCCGCGAGCACCACGAACCCCGCCATCGCCGCCCCCGCGCCCAACGCGCACGGCACCGGCCCCGCGCCGAGCAGGCGCAGCACCAGCAGCACCGCCCCGCACACGATGGCCAGGTTCGCCCCGGACACCGCCATCAGGTGCGTCAGCCCGGAGGTCTCGAACTGCTCCACCACCTCCGGTGGCAGCAGTCCGGTGTCGCCGACGACCAGGCCCGGCAGCAGGCCCGCCGCTTCCGGCCCCAGCACGGTCCGGGAAGTCGAGCGCAGCCCTTCCCGCAGGTCCTCCGCGATGCGCTGCCAGCCGGGCGGTGGGCGCACCCGCTCCGGTGCCCGCCCGACCTGGACGGCGGCGGTGAGCAGTTCCCCGCCGCGCGGCGGCACGGCCCGACCGGTGGCCGTCACCTCCTGGCCCGCGATCAGCGAACGCCACGGTTCCGTCGGAACCAGCAGCAGCGCTCGGCCCCCGACCGCGGTCCGCCTGCCGTCGACGTGGACCGAGCGCAGCCGCACCTGCACCACCGAGCGGTCCTGGGCGCGCCGGGCGCCGTAGGACGCTCCCCGCAGCGGCTTCGGCCGCGAGGTGAGCGATGCCCGAACCTCGACCCGGTCGCCCTGCTGCGCGGCGAGGTGCAGCGGGTGCACGGCGGTCGAGTGGGCGCGGACGCCCACGCCGGTCGCGGTGATCCCGGCCAGGACCAGCACCGCCAGCAACCCGTTGCGCCAGCGCCGGATCCGCCGAGCCCGCACCAGCGGCAGCAGCACGACCGCGGCGATCGCCAGCGCTGCCGCCACTCCCCACCCGCCGAGCAGCCCGGCCAGCGTCACGGCCCAGGTCACCACGGCCGCGGGCACCAGCCGCAGGTCGAGCACACCGGTCCGCGGGTACGACGTGACCTTCACACCTGGACCAGGTCGCGCAGCTTGGCCAGCTTGGCCGCGCCGATGCCGTCGACGTCCTGGAGTTCGTCGACGGAGCCGAAGCGGCCGTGCTCGGTGCGCCACTGCACGATCCGCTTCGCGGTGACCTCGCCGACTCCTGGTAGTGCATCGAGCTGCTCCTCCGTGGCGGTGTTCAGGTCGGTCTTGGCCGCCGCCCCGGAGCCGGGTGGGCTCGCGGCCTGGCCGGTGTCCGCGCCGGGCGGTACCGGGACGGCGACGTAGAGCTGTTCCCCGTCGGTGAGCCGGCGGGCGAGGTTGAGCGCGGTGATGTCGACCTCCGGCCCGGTGGTGCCACTGGCGGCGCGCACCGCGTCGGCGACGCGGGATCCGGGTGGCACCGCGACCAGTCCGGGGCGGGTCACCTCGCCGACGACGCTGATCACCAGCTCGGGCGGGGGTGGTGGC
>NZ_JAIUKC010000269.1:0-2809 GCF_020177435.1 Saccharopolyspora sp. 7B
GGCCCCCCCGCCCCCCCCCCCCCCCCCCGCCCGCCCCCCCCCCCCCCCCCCCCCCCCGCCCCCCCGCCGGGGGGGGCGCCCCCCCCCGCCGCCCCCCCCCCCCCCCCCCCCCCTCTTCCCGTTTCACCCGCTTCCGCGGAACGCCCGCCCCCGCCCGGATTCCGGTCGCCGGCCCCGATCTCGCCCGCGCCCCCGTTTTCGCCCGAACGCTCGGACTTCACGGCCTCGACGCCTCCGCCGTGGATCCCGGCCGATGCGGCCGAACCGGTGAACGTCGAAACCCGGGGCAACCGGCCGACCCCGCCCCGCGTGCTCAAGTCGTACGGAAATTCCTTGCTGTGCAAGCGAAAAGGGGACGTGCCTTGAACACCAGGAACTGGGGAATCGTGCTCGCCGCGGCCGCCGTGCCGCTCGCCCTCGCCGGACCCGCCGCCACCGCGGCCGCCGCGCCGGAACCGGCCGGACAGGCCCAGCAGCAGGCCTTCACGCCGATCGAAGAGCGGTACTGGAACGACGCCGACCTGCGGCAGCTGCTCGGCGAGCCGGTCGACTCGCAGCACACCGACGGCGAGACCAGCTACCAGCGGTTCCAGTACGGCTGGTTGTTCCACACCGAGGCCACCGGCGTCACCGAGATCCACGGCGACATCGCCGCGCGGTACAACGACATCGGGGGTTACGACGTGCTCGGCGCCGCCGACGCCGACGAGCGCGTCGCGCCGGACGGAGTCGGCCGCTACAACCAGTTCGCGGGCAGCGACGCGACCGGGCCCGCCTCGATCTACTGGACCGACGCGACCGGGGCGCAGGGCGTGTGGGGCCCGATCCGGGACTTCTGGGAGGCGAAGGGCTGGGAGGTCGGCTACCTCGGCTACCCGACGAAGACGACCACCGCCACCGTCGACGGATCCGGCAGCTACAACCACTTCGTCGGCCCGAACGGGGACGGCGCCTCGGTGTACTGGTCGGAGGAGACGGGCGCGCACTCGGTGCAGGGCGCGATCCGCGAAGCATGGGCCGCGCAGGGCTGGGAGACCGGCGAGCTCGGCTACCCCACGACCGACGAGCAGGTCGCCGACGACGCCATCGGCCGCTTCAACGAGTTCTCCGGCCGCCAGGAGACCGGGGCCGTCTACTGGTCCCCGGAATCCGGGGCGCACTGGCTGCGGGGCGACGTGCTGCGGCACTGGTACGACCTGGACCGCTACTCCGGCTACCTCGGCTACCCCACGTCCGACCCGCACGAGGTCGACGGCGGCGTCCAGGTGGACTTCCAGGGCGGCTACATCCTGCGCAACCCGGACACCGGCGCGATCAGCGACGCACCGTGGTGATCCGCTGACGAGCCGGACCACCGCGGGGAGCGGTCCGGCCCCGCTCACCCGTCCGTCCGAAGTGGACCGACCGAATCGGTCCACTTCGGACGGTCAGAGCGCGTCGGCGAGCCCGCCCAGGATCTCGGCGAAATCCACCGGCCGGCAGAAGTACCCGACGTGCCCGCAGTCGAGCGTCCGCACGTCGAACGGGTTCGCGGGCGCCAGCGCGTCCGCGTCCGCGATCATGCGGTCCTGCTCCGGCAGCGGGGTGCAGCGATCCGCGGCGAACCGCACGAACGTGCGCGGCACCCGGCCCCAGCGCTCCGCCGTCGCCGGCACCCGCTCCGCGCCGATGCGCACGTTCGCGTCCGGCTCCAGCACGTCCACCAGGGCGCGGAATTCGTCGTCGGTGCCCTCGGCCAGCATCGCGGCCTTCGCCGCCCGGAACCGCGCCGGGTCGGAGTCGCGCAGGTTGAACCGCAGCACGCCCAGCTCCGCCGGATCGCCGAGGACCGGCCACCCGATCTCGTCCAGCAGGTTCCCGGTGTGCTCCGGCCAGCGCGCCGAATCGGCCACCGACTCCGAGCGCACCGCGCACCACGCGGACAGGTACACGAGCCGGCCCACCAGCTCCGGGCACCGCTCGGCGACCGCGGTGATCGGGATGCCGCCCGCGCTGGTGCCCGCCAGCAGCACCGGACCGTGCTCGGCGACGCGGCGCAGCAGCCCCTCCAGGTGCTCGGCGTAGTCGTCGATCCCGATCCCGGCGAGCGCGGAAGGGGCGGTGGCGAACGCCTCGACGTCCTGCGGGGACTGGTAGTAGGCGGCCGGGTGGTGCGCGTTCAGGCCGTGCCCGGGCAGGTCCGGCGCCAGGCTGCGGTAGCCGCGCAGGGCCAGCTCGCGCTGCACCGGCGACCAGACGCCCGCGGTGCTCGCGGCGCCGTGGACCAGCACGATGGTGGGGTTCGCTGACATGGGGCCTCATCTCCGACGGCGCGGTCGCGCCGGAACGTCGTGGGATGCCCGGCTTCCGCGGTCGCGGAACGGGACGGCTCGCGAGGGCGAGCGGGCGGCTTCGTCAGCTGATCACGATGTCAGAGTAGGGCACCGGGCAAGCGAATATCGACGCGCGACGGCAACGCGGGCGGGGCCACCGGGCGGAACTCCCGGTGCGCGAGCAGCGCGAGCGCCGTGCCCAGCCGGTGGCAGAACCAGTCGTCGGTGCGCAGCCGGTGCCTGCCGGCGTGCTCTTGCGGATCCTGCTCCGGCCACACGATCTCCTCGTCCGGCACGTCCGCGCAGGACGACGGGGGCGCGAGGACGTCCGCCGACGCGGTCCGGAAGGCGGGAGCGGGCGGGGCCGGAACGGGCCGGGCGGCGGGGAGCCTGGTGGGGGGGGGCGGGCGGGGGCCCCCCCCCCCCCGGCGGCCCCGCCCCCCCCCCCCCCCCCCACCCCCGCGGGGGGGGGGGGGCGCGGCGGGGCGGCCGCGCCG
>NZ_JAIUKC010000270.1:0-2546 GCF_020177435.1 Saccharopolyspora sp. 7B
GGGATTCTCGCTGCGGGATCTTTTTCCCGAGTGGCTCCGCCACGAGGGAAAAAGCTGTCCTCGCGAGAATCCCGCTGAGAACCCGCGGGTGGTCCGGTTGCTTTGGTGGTCGGCGGCTCAGCGGCTTCGCCGCTGACAGGCAACCACCGATGGAATCCGGCGGGTGCTGGGTCTCGGTCCGCGGGTTGGAGTGCTGGTCGGCGGTTGCGCCGCTCGGCTGGTCTCGCGGGCGGTGTGCGCTTCGCCATCACGTTCGGGTGGTCTAGCACGGCAGGATTGCGGCAATGACCGCTCGATCCACCGAACCGATGCCCGCCGCCGACCTCTACGACGTGCTGCGACGCCGCCGCGACGTCCGCAACGAGTTCACCGGCGGCGAGATCCCGGACGAGGTGCTGCGCCGCGTGCTGACCGCCGCGCACAGCGCCCCCAGCGTGGGCCTGAGCCAGCCGTGGGACTTCGTGCTGGTCCGCGACGAGGCCACCCGCCGTGCGTTCCGCGAGCACGTGCGCGCCGAACGGGACGTCTTCGCCGCCGAGCTCAGCGGGGAGCGGGCCGAGACCTTCGCCAAGATCAAGGTGGAGGGCATCGTCGAGTCCGGCCTCGGCATCGCCGTCACCTACGACCCCGACCGCGGCTCCCCCGCGGTGCTGGGCAGGCACGCCATCGCCGACGCCGGCCTGTACTCGGTGTGCCTGGCCATCCAGAACCTGTGGCTGTCCGCGACCGCCGAAGGCCTCGGCGTCGGCTGGGTCAGCTTCTACCGGGAGGAGTTCCTGCGCGGGCTGCTGGACATCCCCGCAGGCGTCCGGCCCGTCGCCTGGCTCTGCATCGGACCGGTGCACGCCCTCGCCGAAACCCCTGACCTGGAACGACACGGCTGGCGGCGGCGCTCGCCGCTGGAGGACGTCGTCCACCACGACAAGTACCGGGGCGGCCGATCCCGGTAGCCTGAAGCTGAACACGCGGGGAACGGGGCACGAGGACGATCTCGGAGACGCCGTGCGACAGGACGATTCGCTGATGTCGGGGCACATCCCCGCGCAAGATCGTCGCGTGCGGGCCCTGCTCGATTCCGGTCACTTCCACGACGCGGACGTCGCGTTCGACGAACTCGTCTCGACCGGGACGAACCTGGTCGGCGAGCAGTGGAACCGGGCGACGGTGCTGGTGCACCGCGCGTGGCTTTCCTGGCGGCTCAACCGCATCCCGCAAGCCCTGGAACTGGCGGCGGAGGGCTGGACGGACCTGGACGCCGACCAGCCGAGCGGCGCGTCCGCGGCGCAGACCATCAGCATCCTCGGCAACCTGCTGGAGACCATCGGGCACCGGGAGTCCGCGCTGGAGCTGATGTCGCTGAGCGTGCAGGTGGCGCGCAAGGCGGGCGACCCGGAGACGCTGGCGCACTGCCTGGTCCGCCAGGCCAGCGCGTTGATCTTCCGGTCGGTGGCGCGGGAGGTCTCCGCCGCGGAACGGCTGTTCGGCACGGCCCGCGACCTGTTCGACGAGGCGCTGCTGCTCGTCGGCGAGGGCCAGCTGCGCCGGCTGTCGCTGGCCGGTGGCGCGCGGGCCCTCGCCGGCCTCGGACGGCTGCCGGAGGCGGAACGGCTCGCCCAGCGCGCGCTGGAGCTCAGCAAGGAGGCCGAGGACGGGTTCTGCACGGCCGTGGCGAACTGGGTGCTGGCGGTGGTGCGGCGCGACCAGGGAGACCTGCACTCGGCGCGCACCTTCGCCAGCCGCGCGCTGGACAGCGCCGAGAGCATCGGCGACACGATGCAGATGATGCGGTACTCGCTGGACCTGGCCTCGGTGTGCGTGCAGCTCGGCGACGCCGTGGGCGAGGCGGCCGCGTTGCGCCGCACGGTGCGGGCCGGGAGCGCGGCCGTGGAGACGCTGCAGGAAGGCCTCGGCCAGGCGCTGGAGCAGCGGCGGGTCGCCGTCCAGGCGCAGCGGCTGGCGACGGCGGCGCAGGAAGCGGCCGTGCGCGACCCGCTGACCGGCCTGGTGAACCGCCTCGGCCTGCAGCGCCAAGCACCCGAACTGCTGGCGGAGACCGCGGCGCAGGGCCGGATCCCGTGGCTGGTGCTGCTCGACGTGGACTGGTTCAAGGACGTCAACGACTACGCGGGGCACGCCGCCGGGGACGCGACCCTGCAGGAGGTCGCGCACCTGCTGCGTCGCGAGTGCCGCGCCGACGACCTGATCTGCCGGTGGGCCGGGGACGAGTTCGTGGTGCTGCTGGTCGACGACGCCGAGGACTCCCGGCACGCGGGCCCGGTCGTCGCGGAACGCATCCGGTCGGCCGTCGACCGGCACGATTGGCGCCTGGTGCTCGGCTGCACGCGCCGCGTCCCCACCGTCAGCATCGGCGTCGCCGGCGGACCCGCGAAGCTGGACCACCTGTTCGCGGCGGCCGACATCGCGCTGTACCGGGCGAAGCGGGCCGGGCGGAACCGGGTGGAGACCGATCACGGCGACCCGGAGCAGGACCGGCCGGAGATCCGAGGCGGCTAGGATCGGCGCCCATGTCCGCCCCGCCCCCGCAC
>NZ_JAIUKC010000271.1:0-2353 GCF_020177435.1 Saccharopolyspora sp. 7B
GCCCCATAGACTCCCCTCCCCGAACGCACCGTTCACCGCACCGCTGGGGGAAGCACATGGCCGAGCAGCCCGAGATCGCGATCGCCCCGTCGAACGCCGCCCAGTCCCGGGCGTGGGACGGCGAGCAGGGCGAGTTCTGGGCGGAGCGCGCCGAGCGCTTCGACGAGGGCGTCGCCGCCTACCACGAGCTGTTCCTGGACGCGGCCGAGATCGGCCCGGCCGCGCGGGTGCTCGACGTCGGCTGCGGCAGCGGGAAGGTCACCCGGGACGCGGCGCGGCGCGCGGCGGCGGGCTGGGCGCACGGGGTCGATCTCTCGGCGCCCCTGGTGCAGCTGGCCCGGGTGCTGGCGCAGCGGGAAGGGGTGGCGAACGCGTCGTTCGAGCGGGCTGACGCGCAGGTTCACCCCTTCCCCACCGTCGACCTGGTGCTGAGCAGGCACGGGGCGATGTTCTTCGGCGCGCCCCGCGACGCGTTCACCCACCTCGGGCGGGCGTTGACGCCGGGCGGTGGGCTGGCGCTGCTGACCTGGCAGCCGGCGGAGCACAACCCGTGGATGGGCGGGTTCCGCTCGGTGCTCTCCGGTGGACGCGAGGGCGCGCCGCCGGTGGACGGGCCGGGTCCGCTGTCGATGAGCGAGCCGGCGGTGGTGCGGGCGTTGCTGGAGTCGGCGGGTTTCGAACGGGTGCGGTTGGACGGGCTGCGGGAGCGGATGTACTTCGGCCGGGACGCCGCGGACGCGTTCCGGTTCGTCACCGGGCAGTTCTCCGGGTTGCTGGCCGGGCTGGAGGCGCCGCAGCGGGAGCGGGCGGAGGCGCGGCTGCTGGCGCTGCTCACCGAGCACGAGTCCGAGCGGGGCGTGCTGTTCGAGTCGGCGGCGTGGCTGGTGCGGGCGCGGCGGCCGTGACCTGCGGCTGCGGGGTGTAGGGATCTCGTTCTCGCGGGTAGCCGGTTGTCGGTCCACTCCAGGGAGGTCGAGGTCATGCTGCCCAGGCACGAACGCCGCCGCATCGCGGAAATCGAGAAGGGTCTGGTTCTGCAGGACCCCGATTTCGCCGACCGGTTGCGGCGCGCGGAGCTGCCCGGCCGGTCGCGGCCCGGGGTGCGGGTCGTGCTGGGTTGCGTCGCGGTGGTGGCGGCGTTGTTGTGCATGGTGCTCGGTGAGGTGGCGGGTTTCCTGCTGGCGGGGTTGTTGGCGACGGTGCTGCTCGCGGCGCGGGGCTGGCGGTTGTTGACGTCCTGAGGCGGTCAGGGGCGCCAGCGGGCGCGGTAGCCGGGCCGGTCGGCGTAGGGCAGGCCGAGCAGGGCTCGGGTGGCGCAGCCGCGTTCGTCTTCGGGCGGGTAGGCCTCGCCGAGCCGGTCGCAGGGTCCGGTGCCGGAGCCGCAGAGCTGGTGCTGGCGCAGCAGCCTGGTCTTGAGCTCGCATTCGCGGAAGCCGCGGAAGACGGTGCCGCCGCAGGGTTTGGCGTTGCCCGCTTCGACGTCTTCGCGCACCCAGCGCAGCAGTTCCAGGTCGATGTCGATCTGTCGTCGCAGGAACTCGGCGAACCGGTTCATGGTCGTCCCCCACCGCGGTACGCGGGTACCGCCCGTTCTGCCGTTCGGCGTGCGGTGCCGGTTGTCGGCCCGCTCGGGTGGGGACGTGGCAGGGGGCCGGGTGTGACGCGGTGTGCGGGGGTCATGCCTGGGCGTGGTGGTTCGGGTGGGTGTCGAGCACTGCGCGGCTCGTGGCGCCTGGTGCGCCGGTGGCTGCCACGAGCACGGGGCGTACCTCCGTCGTCGTTCGTTCGATCGTTCGACGGTACCCATGGCGGGGTGTGCGGATCACCCGCGAGAGTCGGTGCGTGGTGGCGCGTTTCGGGGGGGGGGGGGGGGGGGGGGGGGGGGGGGGGGGGGGGCGGCGGGGCGGCCGGACCAGCGCCGCGCCGGCCCCCCGGCGGCCCGGCGGCCCCGGCCGCGGGGGCGGTGGGGGGGGGGGGGGGGGGGGGGGTGGGCCCCCCCCCCCCCCCCCCTTTTTCGTCCGCGTCCCGGGGGACGCGGTCCGGTGAGCCGTCCGGCGCGGTGTGCGGTCGGTGCGGGCTCTGCGGCCATGATGCGGAGCGCGTGGTGGTGGGGCGCGCGGCGATCACCGGATCCGGGTGGTGTTCACCCCGGCGCGCCGCGCGTTTCACCGGGTCGGGTCCGGGTCCGCTCCTTTGGTCTCGGCACCGGTTCGGGTGATGCGGAGGGTGCGGATTTCGAAGGGGCGCAGGGTGATGGGTTCGGCGTGGTACTGGGGTTCGCCGGTGGGGCGTTCGAGCAGGTCGGTTCGGGTGATCGCGGTGTGGGGGAAGTGCGGGGTGAGGGTGGTGGTGG
>NZ_JAIUKC010000272.1:0-2284 GCF_020177435.1 Saccharopolyspora sp. 7B
CCCCCCCGCCGCCCCCCCCGCCGCGCCCCCCCCCGCGCCCCCCCCCCCCGCCCGCGCCCGCGGGGGGGGGGGGGGGCCCCCCCCCCCCCCCCCCCCGGGGACCTTCTTCGTGCGCCGGGGCCGTCCGCCCGCGCTGTGAACACCGTCACCGGGCGTGCCGCGTCCGGGCCGGTCGGTGCGGTGGGCGGGGTAGCGTCAGCGGGCTGCGCTCGGCCGCCCAGGAATGTTTTCCCCCGGCCCGGTGTCGGGACCCAGGGCGTTCCGGACCCGGGCGCCGTGGGCGAGGGCGCTCCACCACCACGTTTGCGATAGGGCTTAGTCGATGACCTCTGGCACCGCCCGGATGCGGCCGCGCCGCGCCGCCGTGTTCTCGTTGCACACTTCGCCGCTGGAGCAGCCGGGCACCGGTGATGCGGGCGGGATGAACGTCTACATCGCCCAGACCGCGACCCGGCTGGCCGAGCACGGCACCGAGGTGGAGATCTTCACCCGCGCCACGTCCTCCGAGGTGCCACCGGTGGCGGAGCTGGCGCCGGGCGTGACGGTGCGGCACGTGGTGGCCGGACCGTTCGAGGGGCTGGACAAGAACGAGCTGCCCGCGCAGCTGTGCGCGTTCGCGGCGGGCGCGCTGCGCGCGGAGGCGCGGCACGAGCCGGGGTTCTACGACGTGGTGCACTCGCACTACTGGCTGTCCGGGCAGGTCGGCTGGCTGGCGCGGGAGCGCTGGGGCGTGCCGCTGGTGCACACCGCGCACACCTTGGCGAAGGTGAAGAACGCCGCGCTCGCCGCCGGCGACACCCCGGAGCCGCGGGTGCGGGTGCTCGGCGAGGAGCAGGTGGTCGCCGAAGCGGACCGGCTCGTCGCGAACACCGAGGTGGAGGCCGACGACCTGGTGCGGCTCTACGGCGCGTCCCCCGACGAGGTCGAGACGATCCCGCCGGGCGTGGACCTGCGCCGGTTCACCCCGGGCGACGCGACCGCGGCCCGCGCCCGGTTCGGGGTGCGGCCGGACGCGCTGGTGTTCGCGTTCGTGGGCCGCATCCAGCCGTTGAAGGCACCGGACGTGCTGCTGCGCGCCACCGCGGAGCTGCTGGCGCGCCGCCCGGAGCTGCGTGCGCGGCTGGAGGTGCTGGTGGTCGGCGGTCCCTCCGGCAGCGGCCTGGACCGGCCGGAGTCGCTGCACGAGCTGGCGGGGGAACTCGGCATCACCGACGTGGTGCGGTTCCTGCCGCCGCAGGGCGGTGCGGCGCTGGCCGACGTGTACCGCGCGGCGGACGTGGTGGCGGTGCCCAGCTACAACGAGTCGTTCGGGCTGGTGGCGCTGGAGGCGCAGGCCTGCGGCACGCCGGTGGTGGCGGCGTCGGTGGGCGGCCTGCCGGTGGCGGTCGCGGACGGCCGCTCGGGATTGCTGGTGCCGGGGCACCGCACCGGCCAGTGGGCGGACGCGCTGGGGTCGGTGACCGAGGCCGGGCTGCGCGCCGAGCTGGCCGCGGGCACGGTCGCGCACGCCGAGGCGTTCTCCTGGGACCGGACCACGGAGGCGCTGCTGGAGACCTACGCGCGGGCGAAGCGCGCCTTCCACTCGCAGTTCGACCTGGAGGTGACGGCATGACGGTCGAGGCGACGATCGCGGCCGCGCTGGACGCGAGCGAACTGGACTACCGGCGGGAGGACGGCGGCCGGTTCTTCGTGACGCTGCCGGGCACGAAGAAGCTGCAGACGAACTGCTGGCTGATCGTCGCCGAGCACGCGCTGGTCGTGGAGGCCTTCGTGTGCAGGCAGCCGGACGAGGCGCACGAGGACGTCTACCGGTTCCTGCTGCGCCGCAACGCCCGGCTCTACGGCGTGCACTACACGATCGACGGGACCGGGGACGTGTACCTGGTGGGCCGGATCGGCCTGCACGCGGTGACGGCGGAGGAGGTCGACCGGGTGCTCGGGCAGGTGCTGGAGGCCGCGGACGGCGACTTCAACACCTTGCTGGAGCTGGGTTTCGGCACGGCGATCCGCCGGGAGTGGGGCTGGCGGGAGTCGCGCGGCGAGTCGCTGGCGAACCTGCGCCCGTTCGAGCAGATGGTGCGGCGGGACGGTCCGCTGGCCCCGGCGGACGACGGCGGGGAGACCTCGCGGGAGCGGTGATCGGCGTCCGCTGCGACAGCGGACGCGAGGGGCGGCTCGGGAGAGAGGGGGAGTCGCGAGCTCGAACCGCCCCACGCGTGAGTTCCCGCCAGCGGGCCCAGTGGGCGGGGGGCACCCGGGGCCCCCCGCGGCCCGCGGGGCCGGG
>NZ_JAIUKC010000273.1:0-2215 GCF_020177435.1 Saccharopolyspora sp. 7B
CCCCCGGAACGCACCACCGCGGATCCGCCGCAGACCCCGCCGGTCCCCCAGCTCCGCCAGCACCTCCCGCACCACCGGGGCCACCCCGTGCGGCAGCAGGTCCGAGCCGCGCCGCACCAGCCACGGCACACCGCGGAACACCAACCATCCCGCGTGGTGCCAGGCCGTGATCCGGGCACCTCCGGAACACCGCAGCGCCACCGGCTCCACCAGCAGCCCCGCGGCCGCCAGCTGCTCCCCCATCGCCCGCGCCAGCAACCGGTGCCCGAACTCGGAGGGGTGCAGCCGGTCCACCGACCACGCGTCCAGCTCGTAGGCGCCGGGCAGCGCGTCCAGGTCCACGCACCGCGCCCCGTGCCGGGCCAGCACCTCGTCGAGCACCGCGTTCACCTGCTCGATCCGCTTGCGCAGCGCGCGGTGCAGCGGAGCAGGCAGCCGGAACACCCTCCCGTGGTCGTGGTAGCGCGCGGCCACCACCACCGCACCGGCGCGGGTCAGCTCGCCCACCACCGCGTCCAGCCGCCGCCGCAGCGGGGCCGGGTCGAAGTCGGACCGCAGCGTGTCGTTCATGCCGACCACCAGCACCGCCGCGTCCGGCCGCAGCCGCAGCGCCGCGGGCAGCTGCACCTCGTGCACGTCGCGCACCCGCGCGCCCGAAGCGGACAGGTTCGCGTACCGGATCCGGGCGGGGCCGCCGCAGGCGTCCGCGAGCATCCGGGCGAAGCCGCGCCAACCGCCCGGGACCCGGTCGCCCATGCCGACGGTGGTCGAATCGCCGAGCGCCACCAGGGCGCGCACCGGCCGGGTTCTCGGCTCGCTCACCCGCACACCTTCACCGGCGCGGGCTCACCGGCGGTGAGGAATCGGTGGCCGGGCGGAGACGTCTCGGCGAACTGTCGGGCCGGTCAGCCGCTGGTGGGCCGCTCCGCGCGCCACTCGTCGTGCCTGCTGGTCAACGCCGCCCACAACCGGTTCAGCGGGTGGTCCGCGTCGTGCTGCCCGAGTTCGCCCGCCCTGGCGAACGCGCCGACCAGCACCTCCAGCCGCGGTTCCAGGTCGCCGAGCACGTCGAGGATCCGCAGGCCGCGGCCGTCCGGCAGCCTGCCGTCCGCGGCGGCCTCCGCGACGCCACGGGTGACCAGCATGCAGCCGTGCAGCAGCCCGGAGCTGAGCAGTTCCAGCCCGTAGCGCACGTCGTCGACCTCGGCGGCCACGTTCAGCACGCCCCGGTAGTCGGCGCCGTACCAGCCGCGCAGGAACTCGGCGACCAGCCCGCTGCCCGCGACGATCAGCGGCAGCCGGGGCAGCGCGGCGGCGCGCACCGCGGGGCCGGGGACCAGCCTGCGGTCCAGGTTGGTGACGAGGGTGAGCCCGCTGCGCCGCCACTCCAGCACGTCGAGGCCCGCCGGATTCGCGCCGACGTGGGTGAGCGTGCTGCCGCAGACCAGGTCGACCTCGTTGGCGCGCAACGCTTCCAGCAGGTTGCGGGTGCGCAGGTGCACCACCTTGAGGTCGATGCCGTCGGCGCGGAACCCGGCGGCGACCCGTTCCACGGCGGGCGTGAGGAAGCCGAGGGTGAACCGGGTGGTGCCGACCCGCAGCGAACCGCCGACGCGGCGCCGGGAGTCGGTGACGACGTCCAGCCAGTCGTCGAGGGTGTCCCGCGCGCGTTCGACCAGCGCTTCGCCGGTGCCGGTGAACAGCGCGCTCTTCCCCCTGCCCTGCTTGAGCACCAACGGTTCGCCGCACAGTTCCCGGAAGTTCCGGTTCAGCGTGTCCAGCTGCTTCTGCACGCTGGACTGCTCGCGTCCGAGCAGCCGGGCCGCGGCCAGCGCGGTGCCCGCCTCGTGCACCACCACCAGGGTCCGCAGCTGGTCCAGCGTCGTGTCCAGGAGTGCTTGCGGGGCGCGCACCCGCCGGTGTTCGGCTTCGGCGAGCGCGATCTCGGAGGCTCCGGGCAACGTCAGGTGTCCTTCCACATGTGCGGTACCGCCCGCTCCGCGGCGCGGGCGGGCTGCGACCACCACGCGCGGGCGGCTGACGACCCTCCCCTGGGTGAGTCTATCCCCGCGAACTGATCTCGACTGCAGGCCACATGTTCCTGCGGTTCGTCGGTCGTTCCGGTGGAAGCGGCGGCGGCGCTCGTGCCACTCTGGTCCCAGCGGCGCCGAGGGGGGCGCCGCGAGGCATCCGGGGGGTCGGATGGCCTGGGGGT
>NZ_JAIUKC010000274.1:0-2176 GCF_020177435.1 Saccharopolyspora sp. 7B
GAGCCGGGGGACAAGACGATGGTGGACGCGCTCGCGCCGTTCGCCGCGGAGTTCGCCGAGGCGGGCTCGTGGGCGCGGGCGGCGACGGCGGCGCGGCGGGCGGCGGCCGGGACGGCGTCGCTGCGGCCGAAGGCGGGGCGGGCGCGGGAGAACGCGGAACGGGGCCTGGGCACGCCGGACGCGGGGGCGCTGCCGTTCGCGCTGGTCGCGGAGACGATCGCGACGGCGGTGCGGTCCGACCGGGAGTGACGCGGCCGGAGCGGCACCGCCCGGGATCAGCACGGCCCGGGAGCGGCGTCCGCCGGGAACGGAACCGGCCCCGCCGTGGACCGCCCTCGCCCCGCCCAGCCGATGCTTCACCCGTTCGAACGCTGTGATCTGCGGCACCTGTTGCGGCCGCACCGGCTAGGCTGATGATTGGGTCACCGAAGGTTGGAAGCCCGACTAAAAAGCCGACTAGATGAGTCGACCGGCGGCAGCGGTGGCCGATGCGGGCAGGCCGGGATCAACGGTGCGAACGGCGAAAGGTGCGGTGCGGTATGTCCCAGGAGTTGGAGCACTTCATCGGCGGCGAACGGGTCGCCGGTACCTCCGGGAACTTCGGTGACGTGTTCGACCCGAACACCGGCGGGGTGCAGGCCAAGGTGCCGCTCGCCTCCGCCGAGGAGGTCGCCGCCGCGGTCGCGAACGCGGCCGAGGCCCAGCCGGCGTGGGCCGCGCAGAACCCGCAGAAGCGAGCCCGGGTGCTGATGCGCTTCCTGCAGCTGGTCGGCGAGGAGATGGACTCGCTGGCCCGGCTGCTCTCCGCCGAGCACGGCAAGACCGTCGCCGACGCCAAGGGCGACATCCAGCGCGGCCTGGAGGTCGTCGAGTTCGCGGTCGGCGTGCCGCACCTGCTCAAGGGCGAGTACAGCGAGAACGCGGGCACCGGCATCGACGTGTACTCGCTGCGCCAGCCGCTGGGTGTGGTCGCGGGCATCACGCCGTTCAACTTCCCCGCGATGATCCCGCTGTGGAAGGCCGCTCCGGCGATCGCGGCGGGCAACTCCTTCGTGCTCAAGCCCTCCGAGCGGGACCCGTCGGTGCCGCTGCGGCTGGCCGAGCTGTTCGTCGAGGCGGGCCTGCCGCCGGGTGTGCTCAACGTGGTCAACGGCGACAAGGTGGCGGTGGACGCGGTGCTCACCGACCCGCGGATCGAGGCCGTCGGGTTCGTCGGCTCCTCCTCGATCGCCGAGTACATCTACGCGACCGCCGCCGCGCACGGCAAGCGCGCGCAGTGCTTCGGCGGCGCCAAGAACCACATGATCGTGATGCCGGACGCGGACCTGGACCAGGCGGTGGACGCGCTGGTCGGTGCGGGATACGGCTCGGCGGGCGAGCGGTGCATGGCCATCTCGGTGGCGGTGCCGGTCGGCGAGGCGACCGCGGACGCGCTGGTGGAGAAGCTCGTGGAGCGGGTGCGCAAGCTCAAGATCGGCACCAGCTTCGACGCGGATGCCGACTTCGGGCCGCTGGTGACCAGGCAGGCGCTGCAGCGGGTGGACGAGCTCGTCGCCGCCGGGGTCGAGGAGGGCGCGTCGCTGCTCGTCGACGGCCGCGGGTTCGCCCTGGAGGGCCACGAGGACGGGTTCTTCGCGGGCGCCTCGCTGTTCGACCACGTCACCCCGGACATGCGGATCTACCGCGAGGAGATCTTCGGCCCGGTGCTGTCGGTGGTGCGCGCCGCGGACTACGAGGAGGCGGTGCGGCTGCCCAGCGAGAACGAGTACGGCAACGGCGTCGCGATCTTCACCAGGGACGGCGACGCGGCGCGCGAGTTCGTCAGCCGGGTGAACACCGGCATGGTCGGGGTGAACGTGCCGATCCCGGTGCCGATCGCCTACCACACGTTCGGCGGCTGGAAGCGGTCCGGATTCGGCGACCTCAACCAGCACGGGCCGGACTCGATCAAGTTCTACACGAAGACGAAGACGGTGACCTCCCGCTGGCCCTCCGGGCTCAAGGAAGGCGCCAGCTTCACCATCCCCACGATGAACTGACCCCGCGCCCCCGGGGGGGCCCCCCCGGGGGGCCCCCCCCGGGGCCCGGGGGGGGGGGGGGGGGGGGGGGGGGGGGGGGGGGGGGGGGGCGGGCCCCCCCCCGGGCCCCGGGGGGGGGGGGCCCCGCCGGGGGGGGG
>NZ_JAIUKC010000275.1:0-2069 GCF_020177435.1 Saccharopolyspora sp. 7B
GTGGGGTGGTCGCGGGCGCGCAGCGAGTAGGGGGCGATGGTGGTCTTGGCGGGGTTGTTCTGGCTCCAGTCGAGGCCGACCTTGCCGGTGCGGGCGGCGCGGTTCATCTTCGCCAGCAGCGCGTCGGGGTGTTCGGCGGCGAGTTCGTGGGCGAGCCGCTTGGCGTAGGCGGAGGTGCGGTCGGGGCGTTCGGTGCGCACCGGGCAGTACAGCTGCATGCCTTTGGCGCCGCTGGTCTTCGGGTGGGCGCGCAGTCCGTCGGCGCGCAGCCGTTCCTGCAGGAGTTCGGCGGCGCGGCAGCATTCGACGATGGTGGCGGGTGGCCCGGGGTCGAGGTCGAACACGAGCAGGTCGGGGGTGTTGCGGGTGTCGTGTTCGCCGACGGTCCACTGGGGGACGTGGAGTTCGAGGGCGGCGAGGTTCGCGGTCCACACCAGGGTGGGCAGGGCGTCGATGAGCACGTGGTGGTTGACGGCGCGGCCGGTACCGTCGGCGCCGCTGACCAGGCGGGCGGTGGGGACCCAGTCGGGGGCGTGGCGGGAGACGTCCTTCTCGTAGAACGAGCCGGAGTCGACGCCGTCGGGGTAGCGGATGAGGGTGGTGGCGCGGCCGCGCAGGTGCGGCAGCAGCACGGGGGCGATGCGCCGGTAGTAGTCGATGACGTCGCGCTTGCGGAACCCGCAGGCGGGGTAGAGCACCTTGTCCAGGTTGGACAGGGTCAGTTCGCGGTCCTGCACTCGCACGGTCACGCGTCCCACGGTGGTGCTCCGGTCAGGACGCGGCGCGCGAGCCGTGGGTGGCGTCGCGGACGGCGTCTTCGAGTTCGGCGCGGTTCATCTTGGAGCGGCCGCGGACGCCGAGTTCTTTGGCGCGCTTGTCGAGTTCGCCCTTGGTGAGTTCGCCGAGCTCGTCTCCGCGCCCGCCGCGTCGGCTGCTGCTGCGGGTGCCGCGGGCGTGTTCGACGCTACGGCGGAGCGCGTCGGTGAGGTCGATGACGTCGGTGTCGGCGGCGGGTTCGGCCTCGGCGGCGGGTTCGACGCCGCGGGCCTTGTCGGCGAGGAGTTGTTCGACGCGGTCGGTGTAGGTGTCCTCGTAGTCCTCGGGGTGCCATTCGCCGGTCATGGATTCGATGACGGTCTCGGCCATTTCCAGTTCCTTGTCGGAGGGCGCCGAGCCTGCGGTGTCGCCGATGATCTGGGCGGGGTCGCGGATCTCGTCGGCGAAGAACAGCGTGTTGAGGGCGAGCGCGGCGTCGTCGGCGCGCACGGCGGTGAGGTATTCCTTGCCGCGCAGCACGAAGGTGGCGATGCCGACCTGGTTGGTCTGCTCCATGGCGCGGCGCAGCAGGTCGTAGGGCCGGTGGTTCTCCTTGGCGTTGGGTGCGAGCCAGTAGGTGCGCTGGAAGTGCACCGGATCGATCTCGTCGAGGTCGACGAAGGAGGTGATGTCGATGGTGCGGGAGCGGCCGGGGGCGATCTCGTCGAGCTCTTCCTGGTCGACGGTGATCAGGGTGCCTTCGACTTCGCGTCCTTTGACGATGTCGCCGTAGTCGACCTCGTCGCCGGTGCGTTCGTTGACGCGCTTGTAGCGGACGCGGTCGGTGGTGCCGCGTTGGTACTGGTGGAAGGAGGGGCTGTGGTCCTCGGTGGCGGCGTAGAGGCCGACCGGGATGGTCACCAGGCCGAAGTTGATGGAGCCGGTCCAGATCTTGCGTGCCATGACGTGCCTCCCTCGCTGCCGGGCGACCCGGCCCGTCATGTCCCCACGATGCGCCGCGCTTCGGCTGATCGCACGGTCCGCGGTGTTCAGCGCAGCCGGTGGGTGCCGTCGGGGAGGCGTTCGGTGCGGCCGTCGCGGGCGAGCAGTTCCAGCAGGGGCAGGGCGACGCGGCGGGTGGTGCGCAGGGCGCGGCGGGCGTCGGCGGGGGTGAACGGCTGGGGCAGGGTGGCGAGCACGTCGCAGGCGTGCCGGTCGGCGCCCGCGGCGAGCACGATGCCGGGGGCCAGGCGCAGGAGTTCTCCGGCGCGGGCTGCGGCGGGGAGGGCGGCGGGGCCGAGGCCGCGGTGGTG
>NZ_JAIUKC010000276.1:0-1971 GCF_020177435.1 Saccharopolyspora sp. 7B
CGTCCACGGCGTGGAGTCGCGGGCCGGGCCCGGGTGGCCCGCCCGCCCCCGGCCCCCCCCCGCCCCCGGGGGGGCCCGCCCCTTACGCGGTGGGTTCTGCAGGGGCCACCCCCCCGCCCGGGCGCGGGGGGGCCGTCTTGATCCCCGCCGCGGGCGCGGCGGGGGGGGGCCCCCCCCCGCCGAACCGGAACCGGTGGTCGACGACCGCGCCCGTGCGGGCGCACCGCGAAGCGGAGCCGGCGCGACGCGCGCGGCCCGCGCGGTGTCTCAGCCCGCCGCCGGTCGGGTCGACCGGGACCGCAGCGTCCCGCACCGTCCCACGTCGCCGACCAGGGGAGGAACGCGGACTCGACCGACCAGGACCTGACCGTCCGGCCGCACCCCGCGAAGCCGCGGGAACGCCTCGCCTAGGCTGCAGGTCGTGCGCGCCGTGCTCGTCGTCAACCCGCAGGCGACCTCGACCACCGCCGCCGGGCGGGACGTGGTGGCCCACGCCTTGGCCGACGTGGTGAAGCTGGAGGTCGCGCAGACCCGGTACCGGGGTCACGCCGCCGAGGTCGCCCGCGCGGCGGTCGCGGAAGGCGTGGACCTGGTCATCGCGCACGGCGGTGACGGCACGGTCAACGAGGTCGTCAACGGGATGCTCGCCGATCCGGTCCCGGAGCGCGGGTTGCCCACCCTCGGCGTCGTGCCGGGCGGTTCGGCGAACGTGTTCGCGCGGGCCCTGGGCCTGCCGAAGGACCCGATCGAGGCGACGTACCGGTTGTTGCAGGCCATCGCCACCGACAGCAGCAGGCTGGTCGGGCTCGGCAAGGCCAACGACCGCTGGTTCACCTTCAACGCGGGCGTCGGCTGGGACGCCGATGTGGTCGCCGAGGTCGACCAGATCCGCGGCCGCGGCCGCGATGTCACCCCCGCGCTCTACGCGCGCACCGCGCTGAGCTGCTACTTCCGCATGTCGCGCCGCGAACCGATGATCACCGTGCAGGTGGGCGACGAGGAGCCGGTCACCGGGCTGCACACCGCGTTCGTGGCCAACACCGACCCCTGGACGTACCTGGGCTCACGTCCGATGCGGATGAACCCGGACACCACGTTCGACACCGGGCTGGGCGTGTTCGCGCTGCGCGACATGAACGCTTACGTTGTGTTGCGCTACATCGCGCAGATGCTCCGCGGTAGTGCGAAACCACACGGAAGAAACGCGCTTCGGCGTGCCGATGTCGGCCACATCCACGTAGCCTGTCAGGAGCCGTTGCGTCTGCAGGTGGACGGCGACAACCTCGGCGAGCGTTCGGTCATCGAGTTCGTGTCCGTGCCGGACGCCCTGCGGGTCGCTGTATAACCTTCTCGTAACGGAGCCCGATCGCTGATCGACGGCCCCGCCCCTGACCAGCGATCATTCAGAACCCCTGGTCACGAGACGTCGATCTTTCAGGTGAGTTGGCTCACGGCACGAGATCGAACTCTTGACATCACGGCAGTTCGTGAAAGCATTCACAAGCACACGGACTCCGTGAAAGCATTCACAAACACCCCGAACGAACTACCGGCGCGCCATGTGCGCGCCTAGCGAGGAGCAAGGAATCATGGACTGGCGCCACGATGCGGTTTGCCGTGACGAGGACCCGGAGCTGTTCTTCCCCGTTGGGAACAGCGGTCCTGCGCTGCTGCAGATCGCCGAGGCGAAAGCCGTGTGCCGGCGTTGTCCCGTTGCCTCCGAGTGCCTGGCGTGGGCACTGGAGAGCGGCCAGGACGCCGGCGTCTGGGGCGGCATGAGCGAGGACGAGCGGCGTGCCCTGAAGCGTCGCAGCTCGCGGACTCGGGCGGCTCGTACCAACGCCTGAGCAGCGGACCTGCTCGCAGCGTAGTGGGGGGGGCGGGGGGGGGCCCCCCCCCCCCCCCCCCCCCCCCCCCCCCCCCCCCCCCCCCCCCGCGCGGCCCAACAACACCAACCCCCCAACGAACCAC
>NZ_JAIUKC010000277.1:0-1573 GCF_020177435.1 Saccharopolyspora sp. 7B
CCCGCTGGTACCACAACCTCCGCCACCACCCCCACGTCGAAGTCCAGGACGGCCCCCGCAAGCAGGACATGCGCGCCCGCGAACTCACCGGCGCCGAGAAGACCACGTGGTGGCACCGCGCCGTCGACGTCTTCCCCCAATACGCCGACTACCAGGCCAAGACCGCCCGCGCCATCCCCGTCTTGCTCCTCGCACCCCTCACCTGACGCCCCACCCGAACACCGGCGCCGAGCACCTGCACGCGCCGCCACAGGGACCCCGAACACGACGGAGGGGCCCCACCGGCAACCCGGCGAGGCCCCTCCGTCAACGCACCGCTCAGAGCACCGCTCAGATCAAACCGAGCCCGCGCACCGCATCGCGCTCCTCGACCAGCTCGTTCACCGAAGCATCGATGCGCTCCCGCGAGAACTCGTCGACGTCCAAGCCCTGCACGATCTCGAACCGGCCGTCCTTCGCCGTGACCGGGAACGACGAGATGATGCCCTCCGGCACCCCGTACGAACCGTCCGACACCACACCCGCCGAAGTCCAGTCACCCTCCGGAGTCCCGTTGACCCAGGTGTGCACGTGGTCGATCGCCGCGTTCGCCGCCGACGCCGCCGACGACGCACCACGCGCCTCGATGATCGCAGCACCGCGCTTGGCCACCGTCGGGATGAACTCGTCCGCCAGCCACGACCGCTCCACCTGCTCGGCCGCGATCTTCCCGCCGACCTCCGCGTGGAACAGGTCCGGGTACTGCGTCGCCGAGTGGTTGCCCCAGATCGTGAGCTTCTTGATGTCGGTGACCGTCGTACCCAGCTTCTGCGCCAGCTGCGTCAACGCACGGTTGTGGTCCAGCCGCGTCATCGCCGTGAACCGCTCCGCAGGCACGTCCGGAGCGTGCGACTGCGCGATCAGCGCATTGGTGTTCGCCGGGTTCCCGACCACCAGCACCTTCACGTCCTCCGCGGCACCCGCGTTGATCGCCTCGCCCTGCGGCTTGAAGATGCCGCCGTTGGCCTCCAGCAGATCACCGCGCTCCATCCCCTTGGTGCGCGGCCGCGCACCCACGAGCAGGGCCACGTTCGTGCCCTGGAACGCCGCGGTCGCATCGTCGAACACGTCCACGCTGCTCAACAACGGGAACGCGCAGTCGTCGAGCTCCATCGCGGTGCCCTCGGCCGCCTTCACGGCCTGCGGGATCTCCAGCAAGCGAAGCTTGATCGGAGTGTCGGCCCCGATGAGCTGCCCGGAAGCGATCCGGAACAGCAGCGCGTAGCCGATCTGGCCAGCGGCACCGGTGACGGTGACGGTGACGGGCGCTTTGGTCATAGGAGGAATCTTTCCTGCTCGCCGGACGGTTACCGACCGCGATGCTATCCCGCACCCGCCACCCCGCACGCGCCGCCGCAACGGATCACAACCCGCACCCGCCCGGACCGATTCAGCGCCCACCCGAGCAGGCCGGACCGACCCGGCCCGAACCGCACACCCACACGCATCCCCCAGACCCCAGGCCAGGGGAGCGGACCCCGGCGGAAGCGAAACCTCGCTGCCCGCGTTCGAACTCGCCCGGCGAGTTCTCCGC
>NZ_JAIUKC010000278.1:0-1567 GCF_020177435.1 Saccharopolyspora sp. 7B
CCGCCGCGCCCCCACACGCGCTCCCCCCAGGCCGGGTGCCCCGGGGCACACCCCGCCCCCCCCCCGGGGGGGGGGCCCCCCCCCGCGGGGGGCCCGCCCCCCCCCCGTGGCTCGGAGCCGGATCAGATCCCGAGGTCGGCCTCGAAAGCGCCTTCCTCCAGCCGCTGCTTCAGCGTGGTGAGGAAGCGGGCCGCGTCCGCGCCGTCGACCAGCCGGTGGTCGTAGGACAGCGCCAGGTACACCATCGACCGGATCGCGATCGTGTCGCCGCCGTTGTCGTCGGAGACCACCACGGGACGCTTCACGACGCTGCCCGTGCCCAGCATGCCCACCTGCGGCGGGTTCAGGATCGGGGTGTCGAACAGCGCGCCGCGGCTGCCGGTGTTGGTGATGGTGAAGGTGCCCCCGGAGAGCTCGTCCGGCTTGAGCTTGTTGTTCCGGGTGCGCTCGGCCACGTCGGAGATCTTGCGGGCCAGGCCGCCGAGGTTCAGGTCCCCGGCGTCGTGGATCACCGGGGAGACCAGTCCGCGCGAGGTGTCCACGGCGATCGAGAGGTGCTCGGCCGCGTGGTAGGTGATCTCCTTGCTCTCCTCGTTGACCGAGGCGTTCACCTTCGGGTGCAGCTTGAGCGCCTCGGCGGCGGCCTTCGCGAAGAACGGCAGGAAGGACAGCTTCACGCCCTCCGCCGCCTCGAAGGAGGCCTTCGCCTGCTGGCGCAGCTTCGCGATGCGGGTGACGTCGACCTCGATCACCGTGGTCAGCTGCGCCGCGGTCTGCAGCGACTCGACCATGCGGCGGGCCAGCAGCTGGCGCAGCCGGGACATCTGCTGCGTGGTGCCGCGCAGCGCCCCGGCCTCCTCGGCCGCGGCGGCCGACGAGCCCGGGGCCGCGGGCTTCGCGGCGGCCGGGGCCGCCGGCTGCGCCTGGGCGGCGTCGACCGCGGCCTGCACGTCCTGCTTGCGGATCCGGCCGCCGACACCGCTGCCCTTGATGGTGGACAGGTCGATGCCGTGCTGGTTGGCGAGCTTGCGCACCAGCGGTGTCACGTACGGGGTGCTGCCGGACGGGCCGGACTGCTGCGCGGCGGGCTGCTGCGCGGCGGGCTGGGTCGGAGCAGAGGGCTGGGCCGGCGCGGCCGGTGCCTGGGCGGCGGGTTCCGGCTTCGGTTCCGCAGCGGGCGCGGCGGCCGGGTCGGGAGCCGGTTCCGGCGCGGCAGGCGCGGCAGGAGCGGCACCCTGCTCGCCGATCACGGCCAGCTTCCCGCCGACCTCCACGGTGTCGTCCTCGCCCGCGGCGATCTCCAGCAGCGTGCCCGCGACCGGCGACGGGATCTCGGTGTCGACCTTGTCGGTGGAGACCTCCAGCAGGGGCTCGTCGACCTCGACCGAGTCGCCGACCTGCTTGAGCCACCGGGTGATCGTGCCCTCGCTGACGCTCTCGCCCAGCGCGGGCATCGGTACCTCGGTGCCCTGCGCCGCACCACCGGAGGCGGCGGTCGCGGCGGGCTGCTCGGCGGCGGCTGCTGCTCCTGGGCGGGGGCGTCCTGCGCCGGGGCGGGCTCCTCGGC
>NZ_JAIUKC010000279.1:0-1388 GCF_020177435.1 Saccharopolyspora sp. 7B
CCCCCCCCCGGGGGGGGCCCGCCGGGGGGGGGGGGGGCCCCCCCGCCGGGGCGGGGGGGGGCCCCCCCCCCCCCCCCCCCGCCCCCCCCCCCCCCGGGGGGGGGGGGGCCCGTTCCGCGTCGTGGGCGCGGCTCGTTCGCTCGGTCGGGCCGGTCGAACGGGCCGTCGGACGATCAGCGGTCGTAGCGGCCGGAGCCGATCGCGGTGAGGAACGCCGCCCAGCGGGCCGAGTCGATGCGGAGGGTCCCGCCGTCGCGGTCCTTCGTGTCCCGCACGCCCGCGATCCCCGGCGCCCCGCCGACTTCCACGCAGGTCTGCGTCGCCGTGGTGCGGGTACTGGTGCGCCATCCCTTGAGCGGCTCGGAAGTCACGTTCCCCTGCCTTCCCAATCGCGTGCGTAGGTCGCCAGCAACTCGGCCGATTCCACCGCGCTGAGCGCTGCCGCGAGAACGGTACTCCGGAGCGCGTCGTAAGCGGAAACATCTTCAGGTTCGTCCAGGAACGCGCTGGCGCTGTGGTGCTCGACGTGGACGATCGACGGCGCCTTCGCGAACTCGTAGAACAGGAACGGGCCGTCGATGCCGGGGTGCACGCCGAACGGGAGCACCTGGATCGTGACGTTCGTCCGCTTGCCGATGCTGATCAGCCGGTGGACCTGGTCGGCCATGACGCCAGGTGTCCCGACCGGCCGCAGCAGGGCGCCCTCGTCGATCAGCGCGGTCAGCTCGACTGGAGCACGGCGGCGCGTGATGACTTCTTGCCGGCCGACTCGCACGGCCACTCGGGCGTCGGCTTCAGGCGCAGGTACGCCGCCACCGGACATCACGGCACGGGCGTAGTCGGCGGTCTGCAACAAGCCGGGCACCAGCGCCAGGGTGAGTTCGGTGATGCGCAGCGCTTCGCGCTCGAAGCCGAGCACCGCCGTCAGCTGCGCCGGAAGACCGGCTGTGGCCCGCGATTCCCACCAACCGGGTTGGTGCAGGTCGTGCGCCATCCCCAGCAGCCGGTCGCGCTCCGTCCCGGTCACCCCGATGATCGCGAGGATGGCGGCGAGGTCCGCTTCGCTGATCGCGCGGGCGCCGCTCTCGACGCGCGACATGGTGGCCTTCGACCAGCCGAGGCGTTGCGCCACCGCTTGGGCTTCCCACCCGGACTTCTTGCGCGCGTCGCGGATTTCGGCCGCCAGAGCACGTTGTCGCGCACCACTCGCCATGCGCCGAGCCTAGATCGGCTCGGCGATCACGAACGATGCCCCCCTATCGGATCATGGACAGCAGGTTTCTGAAACTGGCATTGTTTGCAGAAACCAGGAGGTGATCCGATGGCTGTTCCGATCTGGGCCGCGTCGTGCGGGCCGGTGGATTCGCGGTGGCACGGGGTGCGGCGGG
>NZ_JAIUKC010000280.1:0-1370 GCF_020177435.1 Saccharopolyspora sp. 7B
GGCGATGGGGGTGCGGGTCACGGGTTGGGTGCCCGCGCCGGTGTTGGGGGTGGCGGCGCAGGTGTCGTCGGTGCTGTTGGCGGCGGCGCTGTTCGCGTTGGGCACGGCGGTGCGGGTGAGCGGGTTGCGGCGTGCGGGGCCGCGGGCGCTGCTGCTGGGGGCGTGTTCGACGGTGCTGGTGGTGGGCACGGCCGCGACGGGGATGCTGTTGGTGGCGTGATGCGCGCCCCCCCCCCCCCCCCCGGGGGGGGGGGGGGGCGGCCGGGGGGGGCGGGGGGGGGCGGCCCCCGCGTGGCGCGTCGGCTGGGCGTGGCCACCTGTTCGTTCTGGCGGGTGAGGGGCCGCTATCGGCGGGGGCGCTGCCAGGGGTGGGCTCGTTCGTAGGCGCGGCAGGCGCGCAGGACGCGGGCGTCGGAGTGGCGGGGTCCGACGATCTGCAGGCCGATGGGCAGGCCGTCGCCGGTGAACCCGCAGGGGATGCTGGCGGCGGGCTGCTGGGTCATGTTGAACGGGTAGGTGAACGGGGTCCACCCGGTCCAGCGTCGGCTGGTGGCGTCGGCGGGTGCTTCGAGGCCGGCTTCGAACGGGGCGATGCCGACGGTGGGGGTCAGCAGCAGGTCGTAGGTCTCGTGGAAGGCGCCCATGCGCTGGCCGAGGAGCATGCGGGTGTTGGTGGCTTCGAGGTAGTCCTGGGCGTCGTAGGTGAGGCCTTGTTCGACGATCTCGGCGAGCCCGGGGTCGAGCAGGGCGCGTTGGGCGTCGGTGAGGTGTTCGACGGATTTGGCGGCGCCGGAGAACCACAGCACGTGGAAGTCCTCGACGGGGTCGCTGAAGCCGGGGTCGGCGTGCTCGACGGTGGCGCCGAGTTCGGCGAAGGTGCGGGCGGCGCGGGTGACGGCGTCGGCGATCTCGGGGTCGACGGTGGCGAAGCCGAGGTCGGTGCTCAGGGCGATGCGCAGGCCGGCGACGCCGTCGTCGAGTCCGTCGAGGAAGGACTGCGCGGGTGGTTCGAGGGCGGACCAGTCGCGGCTGTCGGGTCCGCTGAGCACGTCGAGCATGAGCGCGGTCTCGGTGACGGTGGTGGTCATCGGTCCGGCGTGGGCCATGGTGCCGTAGGGGCTGGCGGGGTAGTGGGGGACGCGCCCGTAGGTGGGTTTGATGGTGCAGATGCCGCAGAAGGCCGCGGGGATGCGCACGGATCCGCCGCCGTCGGTGCCGATGGCCAGGGGCGCCATGCCGAGTGCGACGGCGGCGCCTGCTCCGCCGCTGGAGCCGCCGGGGGTGCGCTCGGGGTTCCAGGGGTTGCGGGTGATGCCGTTGAGGGTGTTGTCGGTGACGCCCTTCCAGGCGAGTTCGGGGGTGGTGGTCTA
>NZ_JAIUKC010000281.1:0-1348 GCF_020177435.1 Saccharopolyspora sp. 7B
CCACCCCGCCGAGGACGTGGAGACCGCCCGCGACTTCCCGCCGGTCTCCTGGCCGAGCGCCGAGCAGGACGCCGAGCCCGCCGCCGCGCGCAGCTTCACCGGCGACCTGGCCGACCCGTCCGCCACCCCGCCGCGCCGCCGCGGCAGGCACGCCGCCCCGCCGCCGGAGGTGGAGGAGACCCGCCCGTTGGACCGGTTCCCGCCGCACCGGTCCTGACCGGCGGTGTGACCTGCGCCGACCGGACTGGCGATCACTCGAACGCGCGTTCTACGGTGTTGCTGCGTTCGGGGGAGGGGAGTCCCCACGACGCATCCGCGCCCCGCGCCCGTCACCCCGGGTGCGGGGCGCTCCACACGGCCCGGACCACCGCTGATCCCGCGCGTAGCATCGGTGGCATGGCGCTGTTCTTCGGTGACAGGACCCGCATGATCGGCCCGGACGAGGCGTTGCCCGGGCGCTCCACCCCGCTGCCGGTGCCGGAGCGGCACGCGGTCTTCGGCGACCGCACCATCGTGCCGCCGTTCCCGCAGGGCACCGAGTCGCTGGTCGTCGGCATGGGCTGCTTCTGGGGCGCGGAACGGATCTTCTGGCGCACGGACGGGGTGTGGACGACGGCGGTCGGCTACGCGGGCGGCTACACGCCGAACCCGACCTACGAGGAGGTGTGCAGCGGTCTGACCGGGCACACCGAGGCCGTGCTGGTCGTGTTCGACCCGGCGGTGATCGACCTGGCCGGGGTGCTGAAGGTCTTCTGGGAGGGCCACGACCCGACGCAGGGCCTGCGGCAGGGCAACGACCGCGGCAGCCAGTACCGCTCGGCGGTCTACTTCGCCGACGACGAGCAGCGCGCCGTCGTCGAGCGGACCCGCGACGGCTACCAGGCGGCGTTGACCGCGGCGGGTCGCGGCACGATCACCACCGAGGTGGCGCCGCTGCGCGAGTTCTACTACGCCGAGGGCTACCACCAGCAGTACCTGTCCGAGGCGAAGAACCCGAACGGCTACTGCGGCATCGGCGGCACCGGGGTGTCCTGCCCTGTCGGGCTCGTCACTGAGTGATCGCGGCCGGTCGCCCGGCGTGGCAAGATCCACTCGGTTCGGCCGGGGCGATCCGGGTGAACCGCGAGCGGAATTTACCGCGATTCCGTTCAATAAACAGAATTCCCGGACGGCCGCCGAGCGCGTCGCCGGGAGCGTCGAATTCCGTTCCGCGGAATGCGATGCACCGCGGCCCGGCGGGGGGGGGGGGGGGCCCGGGGGGGGGCCCCCCACGGCCGCACCGGGGAGATGAGTCCAGTGTTCCGCACCAAGCACACCAAGACCGCCGCCATCGCCGGGTCCGCGCTGC
>NZ_JAIUKC010000282.1:0-1228 GCF_020177435.1 Saccharopolyspora sp. 7B
CACGTCCGGTCCCGGTCGCGCGGCGCCTGGCCGGGCTCGGCCGCCCGCTGCGGCCCGGTCAGCCCGAGAAGCGCGGACAGCCGGGTCGCGGCTCGTTCCGGGCGACGGAGAACACCCGGAAAACGACTGGTACCGGCGTACCAGGACGCGGATACTGGTACGCGTGTCCCATTCGATCACCTTGGCCGACTACCGCGCCGCGCTGCGCACGCCCGGAGCCACCGCACCCGTCCTGACCTCCCTGCTGGGCCGCCTGCCGATCGCGATGATCGGGCTGGCACTGCTGCTGTACGTGCAGAAGGTGACCGGCAGCTTCGCCACCGCCGGGCTCGTCTCGGCCGCCGAGCTCGTCGGCGTGGCGTGCGGCTCGGTCGTGCAGAGCAGGGTGATCGACCGGATCGGACCCACCCGGCCGATGGTCGTGATGTCCGCGGCGCTCGCGGTGTTCGTCGCCGCCGAGATCACCGCCATCGAATCCGGGGCACCGGTCGTGGTGCTCACCGCGCTCGGCTTCCTGCTGGGCGCGAGCCAGCCGACCGTGGCCCCCGCCTCCCGGGCGCTGTGGGCGCAGCTGCTGCCCGCCGGGCCGGCGCGGGACGCGGCCTACTCGTACGAGGCGATCAGCATGGAGGTCTTCTTCATCCTCGGCCCCGGCCTGGCCGGGCTGCTGGTCGCGCTGCCGTGGGCCGGTGCCGGAGTCGTCGCGGGCAGCGCCTGCATGATCGTCGGCAGCATCGGCTTCGCCTCGACGCGCGCCGCCCGCCGGTTGCGGCCGCAGGACGACTCCCGCACCTCGGGCGGGATGCTCGGGGCGCTGCGCGCGCCCGGGATGCGCACGGTGGCGCTGGCCGCGCTCGGCTTCGGCTGCCTCATCGGCTTCGTGGAGGTCGGCGTGCCCGCCTCCGCGGTCGCGGCCGGGGCGCCGAACGCGGGCGGGCTGCTGCTGAGCGCGCTGTCGGTGACCTCCGTGGTGTTCGGCGTGCTGTACGGGATGCGGCCGTGGCCGCGGCCGATGCACCTGCGGCTGCCCGCGCTGCTGCTCGGCTTCGCCGGTCTCGTCGCGCTGCTGGCGCTGCCCGGGACGCTGTGGGGGCTGTGCCTGGCGCTGCTGCTCGCCGGGTGCCTGATCACCCCGCAGTCCACGGCGCACTCGGTGGCGCTGGACCTGGCCGCGCCGGCCGGGACCGAGACGGAGGCGTTCGGCTGGGTCGTGACGGCGGTGACGCTC
>NZ_JAIUKC010000283.1:0-1192 GCF_020177435.1 Saccharopolyspora sp. 7B
GTGGGGGTTCCGGCGCCGAGAGCGGGGATGCCGTCGTGGTGGTGGGGTGTGGCGTTGAAGGTGGTGGTGCCGGGTCCGGTGCCTGCGAGGGCGCGTTGGGCGTGGTCGATGAGTTCGTGGAGTTCGGCGGTGACGTGCTGGTAGGTCTGTTCGGCTTCGCGGTGGACCCAGGCGATGGAGGATCCGGGCAGGATGTCGTGGAACTGGTGCAGGAGCACGGTTTTCCACAGGCGGTCGAGGGTGTCGTGGGGGTAGTCGTGGCCGAGGGTGGTGTGGGCGGTGGTGCACCAGAGTTCGGCTTCGCGCAGGAGGTGTTCGCTGCGGCGGTTGCCTTGTTTGGTGCGGGCTTGGGAGGTGTAGGTGCCGCGGTGGAATTCGAGGTAGAGCTCGCCGGTCCAGACGGCGGGGTCGCGGTGGTCGGCTTCGGCGGCGGTGAAGAATTCGGCCGGTGAGTGGAGTTCGACGGTGGGTGAGCCTTCGAGGTCGGCGAGGCGGTGGGCGCGGGCGAGCATGTCGCGGGTGGGTCCGCCGCCGCCGTCGCCGTGGCCGTAGGGCACGAGGGATCGGGTGGCGTGGCCGTGTTCGGCGAAGTTGCGGCTGGCGTGGGCGAGTTCGGCGCCGGTGAGTTCGGCGTTGTAGGTGTCGACGGGTGGGAAGTGGGTGAAGACGCGGGTGCCGTCGATGCCTTCCCACCAGAAGGTGTGGTGGGGGAACTTGTTGGTCCGGTTCCAGGAGATCTTCTGGGTGAGGAACCAGCGGGATCCGGAGTGGCGGACGAGTTGGGGTAGTGCGCCGCTGTAGCCGAAGGAGTCGGGTAGCCAGACTTCTTGGGTGTCGATGCCGAATTCGTCGAGGTAGAAGCGTTTGCCGTGGAGGAATTGGCGGGCGAGGGCTTCGGAGCCGGGCAGGTTGGTGTCGGATTCGACCCACATGCCGCCGACGGGGACGAATTGGCCGGTGCGGACGTGTTCGCGGACGCGGTCGAAGAGGTCGGGGTGGTGTTGTTTGAGCCAGGCGAGTTGTTGGGCTTGGGACATGGCGAAGGTGAAGGCGGGGTCGCGGGTCATGAGTTCGGTGACGTTGGCGACGGTGCGGGCGACTTTGCGGATGGTTTCGCGTTGGGGCCAGAGCCAGGCGGAGTCGATGTGGGCGTGTCCGGTGGCGCTGATGCGGTGGGTGGTGGTGTGGGCGG
>NZ_JAIUKC010000284.1:0-1184 GCF_020177435.1 Saccharopolyspora sp. 7B
TGGTGGGTTGGAGTGCTGTGGCGATGATGTCGGCGACTTCGGTGAATTCGGTGGTGGTGAAGCCGCGGGTGGCCAGGGCGGGGGTGCCGATGCGCAGGCCGCTGGTGGTCATGGGGGGTCGGGGGTCGTGGGGGACGGCGTTGCGGTTGACGGTGATGCCGATGGTGTGGAGGCGGTCTTCGGCCTGCTTGCCGTCGAGTTCGGAGTGGCGCAGGTCGACCAGGACGAGGTGGACGTCGGTGCCGCCGGAGACCAGCGACACCCCCGCGGCGCGGGCGTCGTCGTGCAGGAGGCGCTCGGCGATGATGCGGGCGCCGTCGAGGGTGCGTTGCTGGCGGTCGGCGAACTCCGGGGTGGCGGCGAGTTTGAACAGCACGGCCTTGCCCGCGATGACGTGTTCCAGGGGCCCGCCCTGCTGGCCGGGGAAGACCGCGGAGTTGAACTTCTTCGCGAACTCCTCACTGGCCGAGAGGATCACCCCGCCCCGGGGGCCGCCGAGGGTCTTGTGGGTGGTCGTGGTGACCACATCGGCATAGGGCAGCGGGCTCGGGTGCAGCCCGGCGGCGACCAGGCCGGCGAAGTGGGCCATGTCGACCATCAGGTAAGCACCGACCTCGTCGGCGATCTCGCGGAACCGCGCGAAGTCCAGCTGGCGCGGATAGGCCGACCAGCCCGCCACGATCAGCTTCGGCCGGTTCTCCCGCGCCAGGCGAGCCACCTCGTCCATGTCGACCCGGTGATCGTCCTCGCGCACGTGGTACGGCACGACGGTGTAGAGCTTGCCGGAGAAGTTGATGCGCATCCCGTGCGTCAAATGACCACCATGGGCCAGGTCCAAGCCCATGATCGTGTCACCCGGCGACAACAAGGCGTGCATCGCCGCGGCGTTGGCCTGCGCACCCGAATGCGGCTGCACGTTCGCGAACGACGCCCCGAACAACGCCTTCACCCGATCGATCGCCAACTGCTCGACCACGTCCACATGCTCACAACCACCGTAATAACGGCGGCCCGGGTAGCCCTCGGCGTACTTGTTCGTCAACACCGAACCCTGCGCCTGCAACACCGCCTGCGGCGCGAAGTTCTCCGACGCGATCATCTCCAACGTGTTCTGCTGACGACCCAGCTCCGCCCCCACAGCAGCGGCCACCTCCGGATCCACCACCGCAAGCCGGTCGTTGAAC
>NZ_JAIUKC010000285.1:0-804 GCF_020177435.1 Saccharopolyspora sp. 7B
CCCCCCGCCCCCCCGGCGCCCCCCCCCCGCCGCCGCCCGCCCCCCCCCCCCCCCCCCGCCGCGGCGCGCCGTCCCCGCACTGCGGCCCGCGGCCGCGGCCTGGGCCGCGACCCTGCACGTCGGCGCGGACGACGTACCCGGCCTGGTCGATCCCGCGGTCGCGGTGCGCTACGGCGCCCCGGTCGTCCGCGCGCTGCTCGACGTGGCCGCCGTCGCCACCGTCGGACTCGGCATGCTGCCCCGCCTGGTCCCGGACCACGGTGGCCGCGCCCGCGCCCTGCTCGCGCTGACCCGGCGCGCCGCGGTGGTCACGGCGCTGAGCTGGCTGGCCTGCTCGCTGCTGCTGCTCGGGCTGTACACGGCCGAGCTCGCCACCGGCAGCCCGACCGCGGAGGACGTGGCCCGCTACGTCAGCGGCGTCCCGGCCGGAGCGGCGCTGGCGCTGGGCGCGGGGTGCGCCGCGGGCTGCGCGGCGCTCGGCCTCACCGGGGTCGTCCGGGATGCCCGCGGGAACGGCGCGGACCGGCTCACCGACGACCTGGGCGCGGTGCTCGCGCTGCTCGGGCTGCTGCCGATGCCGCTGACCGGGCACGCCGTCGACTGGGAGTACCACGACCTGAGCATGCTCTCGGTGCAGCTGCACGTGCTCGCCGCGGCCGTGTGGGCGGGCGGGCTGGCCGCGATCGCCGCGTTCGTCGCCCCGCGCCGCGGTCTGCTGGCGAGCACGCTGCCGCGCTACTCGAAGCTGGCGACCGGCGCGATCGTGCTGGTCGCGGTGTCCGGGGTGTTCAACGGCGGCACCGA
>NZ_JAIUKC010000286.1:0-760 GCF_020177435.1 Saccharopolyspora sp. 7B
CCCCTCGCGGGGCCCGCGGGCGGCGCGCCGCCCGGGGGGGGGGGGGGGGGGGGGGTTCGGGCGGGGTGGGGGGGGGGGCGGGGCGCCGCCCGGGGCCCCCCCCCCCCCCCCGCTCCGCCTCCCGTGGCGCGGGCCGGGTCGGGGTTTCCGGCGCCGCGACCGGCGGGAGGCCTGCCCGGGACGGGAACGGGACGGGGAGAGGGGTCCCGTCCGACCCGGGAGTCTTCAACAGAACAGGTTCGGTGTCAGGCCCCGGGAATTCGACCGAACAGGTTCGGTTTCAGCCCCCGGGGAGTCCGGCCGAACAGGTTCGGCTCGGATCTCAGCGGTTCAGCCGAACAGACCCGGCTCGGGCCTCGGGAGCTCGGCGCGCAGCACCTCGTTGCAGGCGGTGCAGGTCGGCGCCACCACCCAGTCCTGTTCGGACGGATCGGAAGCCAACTCCACCCCGGCACCGCACACCGACACCGCACCCGACTCACCGCACCACCGACGACCCCGGAACGCATGCCGCACGGAATCCCCACCAGGACGCCAGAAATGCCGCTCAACCATCACCCACCGCCGCGCACTCCAGGCAGGCATCCCGATCGAACACGCCCGCCGGACACGCACCCCGCCGCAAGTGCACCGGCCCGTACACGAACACCCCGCACCACGCAGGCAACACGCCACCACCGGCCCGCCGCACCCCGTGCCACCGCGAATCCACCGGCCCGCACGACGCGGCCCAGATCGGAACAGCCATCGGATCACCTCC
>NZ_JAIUKC010000287.1:0-675 GCF_020177435.1 Saccharopolyspora sp. 7B
GGGCCGGTGCGCGCACCGGCCCGATCACCACCGCCGCGCTCCCGGAGCGCGGCGGCCACTGCTGTCCGTTGTGGACGACGTCCGTCCGTCGAGATCCACCGCGACCGGTGGCCCCAGGTCCCAGTCCGCTCCGGGTGTTCTGGCGCCGGGGAAGGTGCACCAGGACACGTGAGCGGACCGAGGCCTCACGCCACCGGGACGGTCAGAAGATCCCGGGCAGGACCTCCTCCCGGGCTTGCGCGTAGCTCTCCTCGTGCGCGTCGAGGTAGCTCTGCCAGCTCTCGGAGTTCCAGATCTCCAGCCGGTTGATCGCGCCGATGACCACGCATTCCTTCTCCAGGCCCGCGTACCGGCGCAGCTCTGCCGCGATCGGGATCCGCCCCTGCCCGTCCGGGCGCTGCTCGTCGGTGCCCGCGAACAGGTACCGCTGGTAGGCGCGGACGGACTCGTTGGTCAGCGGGGCCTCGGCGACCTTGCGGGCCATCTGCTCGAACTCGGCGCGCGGGAAGACGTACAGGCAGTGGTCCTGTCCTTTGGTGACCATCAGCCCCCCTGCCAGTGCGTCCCGGTACTTCGCCGGCAGCGTCAAACGCCCTTTGTCGTCGAGCTTGGGGTTGTGGGTGCCGAGGAACATCCCGGTCCACCTCCCCCTCCCGGACCGCTCCGGGTCCGACG
>NZ_JAIUKC010000288.1:0-620 GCF_020177435.1 Saccharopolyspora sp. 7B
GGGCCGGAGGGGGCGGACGGTGCCGGTGCCGCATCGAGGGGCAGTTCTCCGACGAAGCGAGTGGTCACCGGTCCGGCATCGGGCCGCGAACGGTCCTGCTGCTCGGGCGGGACCGCCGGCTGGAACCAGGGGCGAACTAGATCGTCTTGAAGTGTCATCCGTATCGACTCTGCGGGGAGCAAACGGCCAGTACCACCAGTGGGTGACCCACCGGCGGATCAGACCCTACCGGTAACGGACCGGTAAAGCACCACCCGAGTGGGCGCGAAATGTGGGTGATCCGCCGCGCACTGTCACGGCCAGTGCCGAACATCGTCCTCAACTGCGGCGATCACTGCGGTCGCTAGGGCCAGAAGCGGGATGCGTTCCCCGCCACATCCCGCCCGCGGTCGCCGACCGTGAGCGGCCGTGCCGACTTCGCGGGCCGGTTCGGGCACCTTCGTGCTCACGGTCCGTGGCAGGAGACCGGTGCGCGGGCACCGCAGGACACCCGCCCTGTTCGCTGCGTGCGCGGGGGGCCCCCGGGGGGCCCCCCGGGGGCCCGGGCGCACCGTGCGGCCCGGCGGCATGACCGCCGACGACCTGCGCGATTACCGGATCGAGGAGCGCGACCCGACGCA
>NZ_JAIUKC010000289.1:0-342 GCF_020177435.1 Saccharopolyspora sp. 7B
CGGGGGCGGTTTCGGCGAACCCGACCGACAACCCGTCCAGTTCGGCCAGGTCGTCCCGCAACGACCGGGTCCACCGCTCGGTCCGCAACGGGTCTCCACCCGCGAGGACCTCGATCCGGTACGGCGTGCCCTGTGCCATGTGATCTCCCCGATCGTCCGGCGAAGCAAGATCGCTCGGGAGGGTAGAACGATCAGGCGCTTCCGCAGAACAGGTTGATCGAGTTACGCCCGGACGGAGTACGGCGCGGGTCGCGGCGGAGCGGGCCGGCCACGAGGAAGAACGGCATGGCGCCCGCCTGATCTGCGATGGAGGCGATCAGCGCACCGTCACCCGAATGCCGA
>NZ_JAIUKC010000290.1:0-258 GCF_020177435.1 Saccharopolyspora sp. 7B
GGGCCCCCCACCCCCCCCCCCCCGGGGGGCGCGGGGGGCGGGGGGGGGGCGGGGGGCGGGGGGGGGGGGGGGGGGCGCCGCCGGGGCGCGCCCCCACCGCCGAACTGCTGGCGCCGGATCCGGAGGCCGCCGCGCTGCGGCTGCTGGACCGGCGGCCGGCACGCCGTCCGCGCGACGCCGATCCGAGCGAACCGGCCGCGGTCGGTTCCGGCTCGGCTGAACCCGGCCGGTCCGATGCGGGTCCGGCCGGGTTCAGCC
>NZ_JAIUKC010000291.1:0-248 GCF_020177435.1 Saccharopolyspora sp. 7B
CCGCGCCCCCCCCCCCCCCCCCCCCCCCCCCCCCCCCGGGGGGGGGCGCCCCCCCCCCGGCCCCCCCGGGGGGGGCCCCCCCGGCCCCCTTCACTCGGTGTCGTGCCGGTGCGGCTGGAGATCGCGGGCAGCGGCGGCACCCGCCCGGTGGATGGAGTGAACGGGCCCGGAGGCCCCAAAAGTTTTTAGAAACGGGCCGGGACACGAAAGCCCCCGCGGGGGGGGGGGGGGTGGGGGGGGGCGGGGGG